>NZ_PGCK01000001.1:300000-428936 GCF_021023085.1 Methanooceanicella nereidis
CGGACTGCACATATGCCTGTTCCAGCTTTATTGAAGATATGCTCGATTCCGTATCGCGGATACGGCCGTCAAGCCTCTTCATCTCATCCTCGATGCGTGCGGCTTCCTCGGTCAGCTTCGGTATCTCCGAGCCCCTGAGCTCGTCCTCGAGTTTGGATACATCGGACGTCAGCGAGTTTATTTCGACATCGGCCTTAGCAATTGCTTCCTCGATCGCTATCATCTCATCGCGAAGCACCCTGCGGCTGTCACGTAATGCGCTGATGGCGGCTTCCTTTTCTTTGATCACGGCATCAAGCCTTACGATGCGGCCTGCAAGCTCGTCGCGCTTTGCTGAAAGCCTTGTAGCCTGCGTCTCGAACTCTGACCTGTCTTTCTTAATAGTGTAAATATGACTGTCGATCGACTCGATCTTCTTCAGGATACCGTCCCTTTCGGACTCCAGTACGGCTAACTGCTCCGAAAGCTCTTTTATATGCTCCTCTTCGGACGCCTTGAACTTTAGTTTTGACTTTGCGCGGAAACCTCCGGTCATCGCACCGCTCTTCTCCACAAGGTCACCGTCGAGCGTTACAAGCCTGACGCTGCCTATAAGGCGCCTTGCGGTCTCGAGTGTATCCACCACAAGCGTGTCGCCGAAAACATAGTAGAACGCTTTTTCATAGCGCGGATTGAACTCTACAAGATCTATTGCGTACCCTATGACGCCCCTTTCCCCGCTCAGGTCCCTTAGCGGCGGCCTGGGCCTCATTTTATTAAGCGGTAAAAATGTCGCCGTGCCTTTTCTCAGGTCCTTTAAATAGTAAATACAGCGCGACGCGTCCTCATCATTATCTACGACGATGTTCTGCAGCCTGTTCCCTGCCGCGACCTCAAGCGCGGTGGCATATCTTTCGTCGACTTTACCGAGCTCGGCGATAATGCCATAGATGCCCGGCAGTTCATGGGAATCGCGCGCACGAAGTATGGCTTCGACAGCCTGTGAGTACCCGTCAAATTCCTCATATGCCTTTACCCTGGCTTCCGCTTTCGCATATTCTGCCTGAAGCTTCCTCAGCTGGCTCTCGACGCCAAGCTGCTCCTGCTTTGCCCTGGACCTGGCGCCTTCCATGTCGGTTATATCGGCTGCCAGCGCCTGCGCCCTGCGCTGCAGTTCTGCTATGTCGCGCCCTATGTTCTGCGCTTCGACGCGGGCTTCCTCTATGCGGCTTCTGCTCGACGCGATCTCGGCCTCGGCGTCCTGCTCCTCGTCCTGCTTACGCCTTGCCGCGTCCAGTATCCTGTCCTTTTCCCTTAATTTTTCATTGCGAAGGTTTCTGGAGCCCTCCAAGGAGTTCTTTAGCTCTGATAGCTTTACCCTGACACCCTTGAATTTCTCATCTATGACGGATATTTTTTTATGGACCTCATCCAGGCTGGACTTCCTGAAGGAATATTCATTATTGAGGCTTAGCTTCCTGTTCTCCTCTTCCTCCAGCCTCTTATTCATCTCCTCTATCTGGCCGCGGGCCTTTTCGATGTCCAGGAACAGTTTTTGCTTCTCCGTTTCACGGTTGAGCACCTCAGTCCGGGAGAAATCTATGACGTTGTTACATCCCTTTATTCCGGCCTTTGCTTCCTCTATCTCCCGCCTTATCAGTATCTGTTCTCCCTCGCCCTTACGGGATATCATGTCGCTAAGGGATTTGATCTCTTCCTTAAGTTTTTGGACAGCTGCGCTCTTGACCTCTACATCCGCGATGATCGACTCTCTTTTCTCAGCCTTATCGCGAATGTCTTCGAGTATGGAGTCAAGGATCTTTTTGGCCTCTTTAAGCTCCGAAAGAAGGAGATAGCCTTCGTTCTTTATCTTTTCATCCTTATATGACTGGTATAGCAGTGCCTGGTCCCTTTCGGCCTTCAGCTGGAAAAGCCTTGACTCGACCTCTGCGAGAATGATGTTGACTCGCTCGATCCTTTCCCTGACCACTTCGAGCTCGGAAAGCGCTTTATCGGTCTTATCGTCAAATTCGGCGGTACCTGCTATCTCGTCTATTATCCTGCGGCGCTCCGTATCGCTCGTTTCGATTATACGGGTGACATCTCCCTGCATTATCACATTGTAGCCGTCAGGGGATATTTGCGCCTTGCCAAGCTGCTCATGCATCTCGGATAGCGAGCATGGCTTATCGTTGAAATAGTAATAACTGTAATAACCGCTGTCACTGGATTTTATTCGCCTGGTGACGCTTATCTCATCCTGGTCAATAGGCATCTCGCGGTCAGTGTTATCGAAGCGTATCGTTACCTCGGCCGATCCGGGCCCTTTTCCGTCTACGCTGTATATAAGATCGGTGAGCTTTTCAGCCCTCATTGTGCGTGAGTTGGAAAGCCCCAGACAAAAGAGTACACTATCTATGACATTGCTCTTACCCGAGCCGTTCGGCCCGGAAATAGTTGTAAAGTCGTCAAAAAAAGGTATCTTTACCTTTTTCCCGAACGACTTAAAGTTAGTAAGCTCTATCTCTTTGATATGCATGTGTTCCACGCATTAGTTTCAAGGGTTCCTGTTCATATGGAAGAATCGCAGCGCATTTTTGCCGCTTTCTTCGGACGCTCCATCCGGGGATAGGTTCTCAGCCTCGCTCATGATGCTCGCGGGATCGGTCTTTGCGGCCACGTATTTGCCATATAGGTTGAAGCTTTCCGGATTGGGCACGCCTCCAAGGCCAAGGTCCGGGTCAATGACATCGTCCATTTCCTCATCTTCTGCGGCATTCGCTATCATGATGCCGGTCAGGACACTTTCAAGCGAGCCTATCTTTTTCATGACCTCGGATAACGTAGTCTGGGTCTGCCTGAGCTCGCTCTCAAGATGTTCTGTTTTTTTCTCGAGCCCTTTGACTTTTTCTTTCAGGTCTTCAGGCTGTTTTTCACGAAGGCGGTTCTTTAAAGAGCGGATCTCCTCGTCCTTGTCCTTGAGCCTCCTCTCTAACCTTGCAAGCACAATATCCTTCATATCCCCTTCCATTTTTACCCCTAAATGACTAAACGAAGTTTAGATATTTAATTCTTGCTTCTATTGCCCATAGGCGCAAAGAAGTCTTGAAAGTTAGTAGCCAAAGATTTGATGTCGCGATTAAAAAAGAGGTATAACTATCACCACAAAGGTAACCAGGGAACACTAACTGCTAACCACGAAGCGCACAAAGGCAACCAAGGGCACGATTTTTTAACCACGAAGCGCACAAAGGCAACCAGGGAACACTAACTGCTAACCACAAAGCGCACAACGGCGAAAAAAGGTACACTAAGGACTTTTTTGGAAGGTTATTATACCCTAAAAAAATCTTTGTGTACCTTACTCGCCTTCATGCGCTTCGTGGTTAGCAGTTTAGTGTACCTTCGAGCCCTTTGTATGCTTCGTGGTGAAGAATTATCATAAGGTGAAGCTTTCTGTCCATTCTGGCGTTGCAGGCGCTTTACCTTCCTGTAGCATCTCCTGCCATTTTTCATCGGTAAGCCTGTCGGACATCGGATGAGTGAACTCGTAGTATGAGAACGCACCTCCCTTCGTGAGGACGAGATCGCCGTCTATCTCCACAATAACGAAGATATGGTACGGGTTGCCTACACCCTCTTCCAGTACCATGTCGGTATTGACATCCGTGTGGACATCTGCGACAACCGCCATCTTTTTATCGGCGTCATTTGACACTTTATCGTTCACCGCAGAAGAGAACGTGGTAATGCTTTCGAGCGTGTTCCCGATATTCTCTATGAGCTTGTATTCGTCTTCGACCAGTGTTTTGCCGGTAAGCTCCTTCTCTGAGATGTCCTTGAGCGAGACCAGAAGCCCTTTCAGGCTCTTAAGCTTGCCTGCGAACTCATCGTCGAGAAGCCCGCGAGACTGTAGACCTTCCTCGGTCATCGCGGCGAGAGAGGCGAGGCGCGCATAAAGCTCCGCGTTGGGTTCTACATAGCCGCGAGGAGTGGTCCCCGAAGGCATTATCGCTGTTGCTTTCATCGTATAGCTCTGCTTTGCGTAAAGGATGGTATCATGCCTTAGCTCGGTCCAGCTGCCGAGAGAAGTGTTCAGCTCTTTGTCGGTCCACGCCTGGTTTTTCATGAATGTCGGATATCCGTCGCCTTTTTTGTTCAGAAGAGCGAAAAGGCAGTAGAGCCAGCACCAGTACAGGTTCTGGGTCCATGTGTCATCCTTGAAAGCGGCGAACTGTTCCTTTAATGACGCAAGCTGTTTATCATAATTGTAAAACCTGGTCTCGTTATACACTTTATCGAGGATCTCATAAGCCCTCTCCGATCCGAGAACTGCCATTACATCAAGCCCTTTCGGGAACAGCCTGGGATCTTCCGGAGTGCCTACCTTATTATAGACCAGCTCCTGGAACATATATGAGTCGGGGATGAAGCGCTGGCCCATGAACCTGAAGCCTTTTAGATTCTCTTTACTCTCCGTGTCCTCTATATAAGTGGAGATGATCTTAGGCTCTTTCAGCTTCGCGGCTTTTTCCATGAAAGCCTCAAGCTTCGTATCGTCAGCCAGATCGGAAAGTGAGACTTCGCTGCCGTATATTTCCTTTATCAGGGCAAGATAGTCGAACACCGACAGGTCGTCGGTCTCGCCGACAAAGAACACCGTCGGCTCATAGATGCCCTTCCACATGTCGAACAGCCTGGACTTAAGAGCGAGCGTTATAAGTATAGCCATCCTGGTCTGTTCCTTGTTAAGCTCCATATCGTCAGTATTAACGACGAAAGACATCCTGCCGAACCACATCATCGCCTTGAAATATTTTTTGAGCGTGTCGTTTCGGGTATAGTGGCCCCTCGGAACATACTGGCTGTAGTCCTCTTTGTACTGGAATATGGGCGAATCGCCAAAGCCCTTGTGAGCCTCGATCAGCGCAAGCTCCTTATTGACATACTGCATCACGTCCGCCGGAATACTCGCATCGGGATCTAAAAGCGATAGCGCTACGCTGAAGAACGCGGCATTTTTCAGTGCGGGGACCTTTATCTCTTCGATCCCCGAGTTAAGCTGAGCCAGCGACTCCGTTAGCATCGACTTCGTCAATTCTATAAGGCCCGGGCTGAAATGGTCGACCTCAAGGACACGCAGGATATAGTCATAGAGGATGTGATAGCTGTGCAGCAATGCATCGGTAGTTACAAAAGCAGGTATTCCGGCGTCCTTACAGTGCTTGTAGACGTCGTATATTTGATCGTCCGCGGATGCCTTCATGTAAAATTGATCTGAAGTAAGTGCTTTTTTCTCCGCCACCCCCGGGTTCATTCTGTCAACGTTGGAAACATTCGACAGGTCCGGCAATACTGAATATGGCTTTACTGCCGGCGCAGATATGACTTCCATCGGCCTGTATTCCGCGAACCTTGAATTTACGCTATTGACGATCGTATAAGTGATATTCCCCGTCGGGCGGGGTGGCTGTAAATCTCCGCCTGTAAGGGATATGCATCCCCATGAGCTTGCGCTTAATGCAATTATTCCCCCGGCAGCCCCAATAGCTTTTAAAAATTCTCTCCTGCTGGTAAGTCCCGATCTGCTATCGTCCCTCATAATAAAAAGATTTGGAAAGAGACCACATATATATTGCTATAACTACGGATGCCGCCGTAGTATAAACTATGATCATGTTAGATACAGTTCACATATGTGCATGAAAACCAATAACTTTTTATTTTCATTTTATAATTTTAATGTGATGCGCACAATCTATTGGGATGACAAGAAAGGCTGTGTCACGCTTGTTGACCAGACCGCTCTGCCGGTAAAGCTTCTTTTGCTTGATATTCATGAGGTAAGGGACCTCGAGGACGCCATACTCAAGCTGAAGGTGAGAGGGGCCCCCGCATTAGGCGCGGCGGGCGGGTTCGGCGTCGCGCTGCTCGCGTACACGATCAAAAGCCGGGACATAAAGGAATATATCGAAAAATTAATGTCGGGCGCAGATGAGCTGAAAGGAACGCGGCCTACGGCGGTCAATCTTTCATGGGGCGTCGAGCGGACCATGAGAAAAGCTTTAACAGGAAAAGACATTAGTGAAATCCAGTCCCTGGCACTCGAAGAGGCAAAGGCAATAGCTGACGACGATGTTGCCCGGTGTAAAGCCATAGGAGAGCACGGCTCAAAGCTTCTGGAAGATGGCGACACGGTCATGACGCATTGTAATGCGGGCAGGATGGCGTGTGTCGACTGGGGTACCGCGCTGGGCGTGATCCGCTCCGCCGTAGCCGAAGGTAAAAAGATCAAAGTGATCTCATGCGAGACAAGGCCGCTCAACCAGGGCTGCAGGATCACGACCTGGGAGCTTATGGAGGACGGGATACCCGTCACGCTGATAACGGACAGCATGTCCGGCCATGTCATGCGTAAAGGAATGGTGGATAAGGTCATTGTGGGCGCCGACCGCATAGTCGAGGACGCGGTGTTCAATAAGATAGGCACTTACACGCATTCCGTGGTCGCGAAGGCCCATGGCATACCGTTCTATGTCGCGGCGCCGTTCTCTACGTTCGATTTCACGAAAAAGGAAAAGGACGTTGTGATCGAGGAGCGAAGCGGCGACGAGTTAAGGTACTGGGGCGGAATGCAGATCGCCCCGAAGGACGTCCAGGTGTATAATCCGGCTTTCGACGCCACCCCGATGGAAAATGTCACGGCGATCATAACCGAGCTCGGGATACTGAAGCCTCCGATGGATTTCAGCGAGATAAAGAAAAAATTCAATATATAAAGGGACATATTCAATCAATCTAAGCAGGGAAACAGGATGAGCTATAGATACAATTCACAGGAAATGAAAAAAGCCGTAGAGACGGTCATCGACACGATAGAGCAGCAGGTGGAGCTGAAAGAACATTACCTATCAGGGCTCCAGCATGTCTACAGAGTTGACGGACAATACCTGCTCATAATACGCTATAGCAAGAATAAGGACGGCCACTTCTATTTTTCGATCCCGCCCGAATTCCTCAATAACCTCAGCATCAAGCATCTTGTGCTCATCTGCGAAAAAGATGACCACGTGATAGTCCTTCCGTCTTCACAGTTGAACGATATACTGGAGGACATCGAGCCCGGAAAGAAGGGATGGACGCTGGACGTCTACGATAAGGAAGGCTGGGAACTGAAGGTGGCCAAGACCGAGAAGGTCCTCTACATTGATAATTATGTGAACGAATATGACCTGATCTATTCCAGGAGCCCTGTGGTAGCGGGAAAATCCGCCATAAACATGATATGCAAGGACAAGCCGGGCGTGCTTCGCGACATAGCCGGCGTCATAGCCAAGCATGGCGGAAATATCACATTTACTCAGCAGTTCATCATAGACAAGGGCGTCAACGAGGGTATGTCTTCGCTATACCTTGAGGTCGAGGACGTAATGGATATAGAAGACCTGGTGGTTGCCCTTAAAAAGATGAACGTTATCCAGGAGATCACGCTTCATCCGACGCTGGAGAGAATATTCGGCTCCCGTGTCATCATAGTGGGAGGAGGCGCGCAGGTCGCCCAGGTAGCCATGGGCGCTATTAATGAAGCGGACCGCCATAATTTAAGGGGCGAGCGCATCAGTGTGGACACGATACCCCTTGTGGGAGAAGATAACCTTGCCGACGCCGTTGAGGCGGTAAAAAGGCTTCACAGGGCTCAGATACTCGTCCTTGCCGGTTCCATAATGGGAGGCAGGATATCCGAAGAGGTCAAGAAGCTGCATGGAGAGGGGATGCCCGTCATATCCCTCAATATGGCAGGAAGCGTGCCGGATTACGCGGACCTGGTCGTCACGGACCCGATACAGGCGGGCACATTCGCGGTGATGCACGTCGCAAAGACCGCAGTGTTCGACATAGACCGCGTGAGAGGCAAAAAGTTCTGATCGCCATCCCATCGCGACATCTTTCGCTTAAAATGACTTGCATCCGATAGGTGGATCAAACCCTAAAGATAAAGGATGCAAGCCCTATTTTCTTAAATTTATAGTATCTTACAGGACTGATACTAAGATAGTCACCTGTCCATGCCTTTTTCTTACACCCCGATAGGTAAATAAGGTATTTATAATATAATTATAAATTAAGTTATATAAAAATAAAAAAGCCGGGGTTCATGATACGGAATATACTAAAACGGATAACTTCATTATCATTATTGCTCGCTTTTTCAATCCTCCTGACGGCCGCCTCATCATACTGCAGCGCGTTAGAGGAAAGAGTCGGCATTATCGAAGGCCTGGTCATTAGCGAGGATATAGACAGGGTAGACACTGCGAAAGTGACAGTATGGCAGTGTATCTATAACGGAGATACGGGGGCATACAAGAACATTAAGATAGCTGAAATAGACATGAACCCGCAGTTCACAGGCCCCGGACGCAAGGGAGAAAAAGGGTCGTTCACATTCGAGAATGTGCCGTCGGGGCTTTACAATATCACAGCCGAGAAAAACGGTCACATGGGATATAAAATAATAAATTTTGATGCCAGAAGACTGTTTGAAAACACTTACATCGTGATCACGGGCTATAACACATCGACATATGTCGCCCATGTGCATGAAGAAGGGCCTGTAACGACATTCCAGGTTGACTCGCGGACGTCGACGCTGGTGGCCATCGGCCTGATAATCATGATCAGCTATTTCAATAACAGGAAAAAGAGGGCATAAGCCGTTCGGGCTTACGCTTCATATTTTTGAATGATCTCTTTAAAAGCGTCAACGACCATCCCGAGATTTTCTCTGCCCACTCCGAACGTGCTTAGCTTAAAGAACTTGGTGAGCCCGGGTTTTATGCCGTGGATGCTGCGCGATTTCAGCTCGCGGTATAGGAAATACCTGTCGGCTTTCTTCGATATTTCGTAAAAGACCGGAGTCTCGAAAAACATAAGGTCGTGGTTGTGGGGGCGGTCGCCAAGTTGCCTCATGCCCATGTTTTCTAACTCTGAAGAGAACCACCTGGCGTTTTCAATCTCCTTTTGCCAGTTCTCGGGCTTTGTGCGCTCATAAACCGAGGGGAATGACGCTATCATGGTCATTATGGTAGCGCCTCTTGCAGTACAACCCAGTGACTCGATCTCTTTGTTCTTATTGAACTTTGACCGTTCCAGGACCTTCGGGGCGTATTCGTTGCTAACGCCGAGCACGCCTATCGGGCCGCAGGACGCCATGGACTTATGCCCGCTCCCGGCGATGAAATCGGCTCCCAGGTCTTTTGCGTTGAAAGGCATGCGGCCTATCGCGTATGCTCCGTTCACAAGTAAAGGCACGCCATAGCTGTGTACGATCCTTGATATCGCTTTAACGTCCGGCAGGTTACCATAGCTGCCGTCAGGATACGTGACCAGTGCCATTGAGGGCACATTGCCTGTGCTTTCCTTTATTTCCTCTATCGCCTTCCCGTATCCTTCCGGGTCTATTCGGTATTCGGGGGACGGTGTCTTCTCGACGAGCTTGACGTTAAGCCTCGATCGCTCAGCGGCTACCAGAGACGAGTAGTGCGCATTGCCGTCCATCACCACCCAGTCACCCTCTTTACATATGGAGTGCATAATGGCGAACTTTGCTTCCCTGGCGCCGTTGGTCACCCGGGCCTGGTCGCATCCCAGGAACTCCGGCAGCGCCTTATGAATAAAATCGAATATGGGAGGGGTCTTGATCTCATCAAGTATCCCGGCGCAGTAATCGCATACGGAATACCCGTCCCCCCATTCCATCAATGCCTGGTTCGCTTCAGGCGTCAGTATGCCGCCCGTCTGAAGCGGGTCAAGATTAATTTTTCTCGGGGTATCTCTTTTCACAAACCCGTACTTTTGCAAGGGAATATCTTTTGACATCTATTCATTCAATTCCTGATTAATTATATTTAAGCTTGTCCAGACGGAGTATTTTAAGTGTTAAGTTATGTGTCCCGTTAATTAATAGCTATATTATATCTCCCCATAAAGACAAAGCGCACAAAGGCGAACAAGGAACACAAAACTGCTAACCACAAAGTGCACGAAGGCGAACAAGGAACACAAAACTGCTAACCACAAAGCGCACGAAGGCGAACAAGGAACACAAAATAATTTTAAGTATATGATAATAGTCAAAAAAAGTCCTTTGTGAACCCTCGAGCCCCTGGAGCCCTTCGTGGTGAAAATTAGTGTATCCTTGTGCCCGTTGAGCGCTTTGTGGTGGAAACTGGTGGTCCTTGTTCGCATTCGTGCGCTCTCATGAAAATTATCTTTTCATCCTTAAAACCTGAGCAAGACCCCGCTCATCAAAGATTTCGTGGTGAAAGCCAGTGTTCCCTGGTTGCCTTTGTGACGGACTTGATCATTGATTAACGAAAACGCGCATTAATGATATAACGGAATACTCAACAAAGTGGACTGTTCCGCTTTGAAGGATTGAACCCCGCTCCGCCTATGGGATTCATGAGTTAAATAATCCATGAAACATGCCATATAAAATTTTATGTAGCCTTATATTATCTTAATTTCAATTCGTTAACAAAAATTATTTATTAAAACTTCTCTTAATTTTAAAAATTAACCATTCAGACTTGAAATTGAGACGTTTATATGGCTACCGATGGAAATATGGATGCCCGAACCGCACAGACCCATGACATCAGCGACCTCAGGAGGAAGAAAGACCTGCCGGGCATTGTCAATGTACTCAGGACGGCAGATGACCCTTCTTTGAGGAAAGAGGCTGCATGGACGCTGGGGGAGATAGGAGCTTCGGATTCCGCCAGGGCGCTGATCGAAGCCCTAAAGGATAACGACTGGAAGGTCCGGAGGGAATCCGCATGGGCCCTGGGGAAGATAGGCAGGCCTGCCATAGATCATCTTATTCTTGCATTGAATGATAAAGAAGGATACGTACAGAGAAATGCGGCAGAAGCACTGGGCTGGATAGGGGATGAACGTGCAGTCGGGCCTTTGATGATAGCCCTCAAGGACAATGGATGGTATGTCCGAAGGGATGCCGCATGCGCACTGGGGAAGATAGGTGACCCTCGTGCTGTGGAGCTTTTAATAGAGTCGCTAAGAGATGAAAACAATAAGGTCAGGCGCGAGGCGGCATGGGCACTTGGTAAGCTGGGAGACAGGCGGGCCCTGGAGCCGCTGGAAAAAGCTTTATCGGACGCTGATCCCGGGGTCAGGGACATCGCTCAAGACGCCCTTAAGAAAGGGAAATTAACAGTAATAGAAAATGACAATGACGTAGAGCGAAAACCATTCTCGGCCGAAGAAAAAGTCGATAAGTCAGTGATCATCGACACCCTGATCTGTTCCCTTAGCAGCAAAGACGCATTCATAAGGCGTGACGCTGCCCGTATGTTAGGAAATATGAAGGATCCGCGGGCAGTTGAGCCGCTGATTAACACATTATCGGACACCGAATGGTCCATAAGGCAGGCTGCCTCGGAATCCCTTGGAAATATCGGAGATAAAAGAGCTGTCAGATCACTGATAGTCGCTTTAAAGGATACTAGCTGGTATGTCAGGAAGAACGCTGCCCGTGCACTGGGAAAAATTGGCGACCATGCTGCAGTAGAGCCGCTTTCCTGCCTGTTAAGGGACGAGGCAAGGTTCGTGCGTGAGGATGCGGCGTGGGCGCTGGGAGAGACGGGCGACCCGATAGTTGTGGACGTGCTGAAAAAAGCATTAAGCGATGAAGACCCGGATGTCAGAATGAATGCGTCCGAAGCCCTTAAAAAGCTGGTAGAGCCGCTGATCCTAGCTCTGAAAAGCGATGATGCGAACGTTAGAGAGAATGCCGCGTCTTCGCTGGGAAAGATAGGTGATGCCAGGGCAGTGAAGCCATTAATAGACGCGCTAAAAGACGATGACGCAGTAGTGAGGGAAAGCGTCGTCGAAGCCCTTGGAAAAATATCGGATAAGTCTGCGGTGGAACCGTTGATCAGCGTCTTAAGATCGGAGCATGGCTACGTTAAGAAAGACGCTGCATATGCACTGGGAATGATAAAAGATGCTCGCGCTGTGGAACCTTTGATAGAGGCGCTAAAAGATACTGACTGGTATGTCAGGAAAGACGCAGCATGGGCGCTGGGCGAGATAGGCGACGGGAAGGCCGCGAAGCCCCTTATAGCCCTGTTAAAGGACAGCGATAAGGTAGTCCAGAAAAATGCGGCCGAAGGGCTCGGAAAGCTTCCTAATTGTAGTCTTAAGTTCATAAAATTACAGCGGCGATCGTAAAAATGAATTCCAGGGATATATTTTCTGCAGATCAAGATAGATACAGGATATTGTTCGTGGAGGATGACAGAGACCAGGTCGAGCTCTGCAAAAACATCTTTTTCGAGCATAACATATCGGCAGATATCGCCAATGATTCGAACAGGGCCGTCCAGCTAGCCATGTTCAACGCGTATGATGCCATACTCCTGGATTATAACGTTCACGGGTCGATGAGCAATGACCTGATAAAAGGCTTAAAGCGGCTGAACATAGAAGCTCCCTTGCTAATGCTTACGGGAAAAGACCCTTCGTCGATCACGGTCGAGGCAATAAAGAGTATTTTTTACGGGGCTTATGCGCACCTGGATAAATGTCCCGGGTATCATGAAAAGATCCCGCATTTCATTTCAAGCAACGTGAACAGGTTCAGGATGCAAAAGCTCAGGGAGCAAATGAAGGATGACGTCAAGCGCTTTGAATACACTGTGGAGAATATCAGCGAGTACGTCGTAATGACCGACCCCTCCGGAACGATAACTTACGCTAACGGGTCTTTCAACGACAGGTACGGATACCTGAAAGGCGATGTCATCGGCAGGGACATCTCTGTCATTATGGATCCCGATGACGTGAAAGATAAACTGCAAAGGGTAATGCTGAACAACAATCCGCGCGGCTGGAGCGGCGAGCTTACTACCGTTACCAGGCAAGGCGAAAAGATCGAGTCGCTGATGACCATAATGGCCATCAGGAACGATACCGGCAGCATACTATCATACGTGATCCTCTCGAGGGACATAACAGAAAGAAAGCGGGCGGAAAAAGAGCTTGCAAAGTCCAGGGATTTTTACCTCACCCTGTTCGAAGGGTTCCCGGCGATGATTTGGCGTTCCGGGGTGGACGGCAAGTACGACTATTTTAATCGAAGCTGGCTGGACTTTACAGGTAAAAGCCTGGAGAGCCAGGCAGGGTTTGGCTGGGCGAAATCAATATATCACGAAGATATCAAGGCCAGGATAGATACATATGTGGAGGCTTTCAGGCTGCGAAGGCCATTCGAGATGGAATACAGGCTTCTTCGCCACGACGGAGAATACAGGTGGGTCATCGACATGGGACGGCCTTTCTTTGACCAGGACGGAAAATTCGCAGGGTATATCGGCTCCTGCTATGACATCACGGAGCGAAAGGAAGCCGAGAGAGCCCTGAAGGAAAGCGAAGAGAGATTCAGGTACATGAGCTTCCACGATAATCTCACCGGATTATACAACCGGGCATTTTTCGAGATGACCATGAACAGCCTTAACGAAGAAGGCTTTGATGTCCTGAGCATCATCTGTATCGACATCGACGGCCTCAAGATGATAAATGACGCTTTCGGGCATAAGGCGGGAGATGAGCTGCTTGTCGCAGCGTCTAACATCCTGACTCAAGCATTTATGGACATAGATATAATTTCCAGGGTTGGAGGTGACGAGATATGCGTGATAATGCCCGATGCCGACGAAGCGCTTGCATCCGCCAGAAAAGAAGAGATCATCAGTCTCCTGAAGAAATATAACGATAAAAGCCCGCATTTGCCCATCAGCATGTCGATCGGCATAGCATCCTCATCCGAAGGAGTTTCAAATAAGATCTATGACATATATCAAAGAGCGGACGATGATATGTATAAGTATAAGCTCAGCCAGTCGGACAGCCCGAGAAGCAATATCGTCGACCTGCTTCTGGCGGCGCTGGCCGAAAGGGACTTCATAGCCCACGGCCATTCTGAAAGAATGTCCATGATGGCGGAGAGGATGGCTGATGCGATAGGGTTGCCGGATGTCCAGAAAAGAGATCTGATCCTTCTAGCGAAAGTTCATGACATCGGAAAGGTGGGAGTATCCGATAAAATTCTTTTAAAGCCGGGAAAGCTTACCGATGACGAATATGAGCAGATGAAAAAACATTCCTGGATCGGATACAACATCGCGAACCGTTCAAGGGAGCTGTCCCATATCGCGAGCCTTATACTGCACCATCATGAGTGCTGGGACGGCGCCGGTTATCCGGACGGGCTTAAGGGAGAGAATATCCCCCTGGTATGCAGGATCATAAGCATCATAGACTCGTATGACGCTATGACAAGCAAACGACCTTACAGGGATGCCATGAGCAAGAAAGAAGCGATCGAGGAGCTGAAGAGATGCTCCGGCACACAGTTTGAGCCGAGCCTGGTGGACGAGTTCATAGAACTTGTTGAAAACCAGATAATGGAACATGTTTCTCCTGCATCGAAAAACAGAAAAAAGAAAACCATGATAAAATATTGAAGATAAAACTATTACAGGCCTATTGGCATATTTATCTGACCCGATTCTTGGCATAATACTGTTTTTATTAGGTTTTAGGCGAACATTTGCTGATACCGTGCGTAGAAATATTATAAATTGAAATGAATATAAATATTGGTCGATGGTCGGATGGACAGGATATATCTGGATAACAGCGCCACTACACGTGTCAGCGAAGAGGTAATGGAAGCGATGATGCCTTATTTTCATAAAAAATTCGGTAACGCTTCGAGCCTTCATACTTCAGGGAGAGAGGCGAGGGAAGCAGTGGAGAAAGCCAGGCAGCAGGTAGCCGGTGCCTTAGGCGCGGACACGAAAGAGATAGTGTTCACGTCGGGCGGGACCGAGTCCGATAACCTTGCGATCATTGGCGTCGCCAGGGCTTACTGTACAAAGGGAAACCACATTATAACCTCTTCCATAGAGCACTCTGCGGTCTATGAGACATGCCATCATCTCGAAAAACAGGGATTCAAGGTCACATACGTGCCCGTGGACAGTGACGGCATAATAAAGGCCGAAGAGCTAAAAGCCGCCATAAGGCCGGAGACCACGCTCATCACTGTAATGCACATTAACAATGAGATCGGGACGATCCAGCCGTTAGAGGACATCTCGGAGATAGCGAAGGAAAATGAGATTATCGTCCATACAGACGCTGTCCAGAGCCTGGGAAAAGTGAACGTGGACGTAGATGAGCTGGGCATAGACCTTCTTTCCATTTCGGGCCATAAGCTACACGGCCCTAAGGGCATAGGGGCGCTGTTCATCAGAAAAGGGACTAAAATAAAATCGCAGAGCTTTGGAGGAGGACAGGAAAGGGGATTACGGTGCGGTACGGAGAACGTTCCGGGAATAGTCGGGCTGGGGCAGGCATGCGAGTCTGCCGCAAGGAACCTTGATGGGAACTCGGCAAAGATGAGGAGGCTCCGGGACAGGCTAATTAGCGGGGCGTTAAAGATCGATAAGGTCAGGCTTAACGGACACCCGGCAAAGCGCTCCCCTAATAACGCCAACCTGAGCTTCAGTTTTGTGGAAGGCGAGTCCCTGCTTTTAATGCTGGACATGAACGGCATAGACGTGTCTACCGGATCGGCCTGCTCCTCAAAAGAGCTCGAGCCTTCACATGTGCTGATAGCCATGGGCCTGTCACCCGAGGAAGCTCATGGGTCGATAAGGTTCACCAACAGCCATTATAACACTGACCGGGAGATCGACTACGTTCTTGAGAAGCTTCCTGAGATTGTCGCTAAGCTGAGAGAGATGTCGCCGCTCTATAGACCGGCGGCGAGATAGGAGGACAAAAATGTATACTCCGAAAGTCATGGAACATTTTTCTAACCCCCGGAATGTCGGCGAGATACCTGACGCTGACGGCATCGGGGAAGTGGGTAATCCAAAGTGCGGCGATATGATGACCATTTATATTAAGGTCGAAAATGACAGGATAAAGGATATCAAGTTCAAGACATTTGGATGCGGAGCGGCGATCGCCACAAGCAGCGTGATCACGATGATGGCAAAGGGCAAGACCCTTGACGAAGCTCTGGACATCACAAGGGACCAGGTGGCAGAAGAGCTTGGCGGATTACCCCCGGTGAAGATGCACTGCTCGAACCTTGCGGCAGATGCGCTGAAGGCTGCCATAGGCGATTATAGAAAGAGACAGACAACAGATATCGTGAGCAGGTGACTTTGATATAAAAAGTGTTCCTGATATGCTGAATAGATCCCCATAGCATCCTATAGTATCCTATCGGGTGAAGATGAATCGAACGAAAAATCAAAATTTATAACAACCCCAGATGAGGGTTGTTATCTAATAAAAAATATCGGACTTATGCAGTGGTGGTCGTCTCAGGCTGAGCCGGCTTCTGTGCGGCTACTGGCGGCCTGTAGACGAGTTCGGATTTGCCGACCTCTGCCCTGCGGAGCGGGTAGATGTTCTTCGTGGCCTTGTATATCTCAGAGGCTACCTTTCCGGTGACTACCTCGTTGACCAGCTCGTTGAAGTTAAGTTCCTTTGCCCTTGCGTTAACAACGTCTACCATGACCTTGCGGATGCTCTCGATCTGGCTTGTCCTTGCCCTCTTGACAGTGAATATTAAAGGCTTGATACGGAGCTTGTATCCATCCTTGCTGACGGCTACTATGTTCGCATCGATCTTCGAGGTCCTCCTCTTTACAAGGGAACGCATGTAGTCCTTTGTCATCTCGTGTCCTAAGAATGAAGTGTAAGCGTTGTTGCCGCCGATCTCGTCGATCCTGAAAATCATCTTGGTGTTCTGCTTGGTCCAGTCTCCGGTAATGTCGCCCAGAGTGGCTTCCATGATCCTGCCGACCATCTTTTCGGGTACGTCCGCGAGCGTCTCGCCGATATTGACCCTGTTGAACTCGGCCGGCGCAAGAACCTGATACCAGTTCTTTGCACGGAATGTGTCAACTTTCTTTCCTGCTTTTCTCGCCATTAAAATCTCCTCATTATCGATAAGTGTTAAGTGAGTGACTTCAGTATTGCGCTATTTCATATATAAACATAATGCTTATAATCCGCAATTGTTGTGCCACTTCTTCGTTTCGCCCATTACAGGGCGGTTCGTCCATATTACCACATAATGTGATAACGCTCGTCCTTTTGAGCGTGTTAAGCTAATGAATGTAAGACCAATATTGATGGCCCGCCGAAATAGGTAATATAAAAGGAAGTATACATAGTTTACGTTGTATCGGATGGTAATATTGAACACTTCATTAAGATAATATTTAATGTTTTAAAGACGATCGGTTCGAAACTCGGTTGTTTTGTGATTGTTTTTCTTTCACGCCGTTCGACACTCGGTCGCTCTCTTCGTTCGCTCCCTCGCTACTACGGTTTTTCAGGTGCTACGATGTCAGGGCCGGGCTTGCACCCCGCTCGCATTTCTGCTTCGCAGAATGCTCGCTCGCAAGCCCTAAGCGACGCGGACTGAGGCCGCGTCCATTACCCTGCCATCTACGCATCCCTCGCTACGCTCGGGCAGACCTGAAAAACCTCCGCCGAACGCGAATATTCTTTTTGACAAGTTAGATATGATCAGCGATAGTAAATATCATATATGCAATATGATCCGGATGACAGGAAGCTTAAAATTGTGCTGGAATGCATGGAGATAGATAACCCGCGGATCATAAAAGATTATATCGCGAACCTTATGACATGGGAGATCGCGGAACTGCAGGCATATCTGGAAAAACGTAAGCTGGATATGAAAAGCCATGGAGATAGCCGGTTTAGGCCGCATCCTTGAATTTTGTTAAGCCTTGGACTTTTTCTTCTTTCCAGGATTTTTCTGTTTTACAGGCGGTTCTGACGGTTCTTCCTGCGGCGCCTTCAGGTCATTGAAGAAGTTCATCATGGAATACTTTACTTTATCGGGCTTGACGTCCCTGAATTCTTTTCGCTCGTCCTCGGGGAAGTGCATGTGGACAGAAAAACGCTTGAGTGTTTTGACGGATTCTGCCGTGTAGCGGGCGTCTGCAAGGATGCGGAGGCCGTAGTCGAGAGGCGAGCGGACGACGCGGCCGTTGGCCTGGCGGATACGGCGTATGGTCGGGTAAAGGACGCCGTATTCCCAGCCTTTGCCGATGCCGAACATATCGTCGTATGCGTTCTGGATGGCTTTCATGCGGTCGTTCAATGAGGGGAATCCGACACCTACAACCACTACTGTGCGGCAGCGGTCGAACTTATAGTCGACTCCCTCGGTCAGGGTGCCCCACAGATATGATATTAATACGGCTTTTCCGCCGCTGTCACCCTGTTTGAAGAACTCGTTCTTGGTGTCCTGCGCCGAGATACCGGCCTCGTCAAGGAATACGGGCACATCGACCTTTATCAGGTTGTAATATTTTAGCGCCTCTCCGGAACTGGGGAAAAATATCAGGACGTTGCCGTCGGAGTAATTGATGACATCTTCGAGCAGCGAGACCATGTTTTCGACCATGCCTTGCTCGCCACGGTTCTTTGCGAACTGGGGGGCGATGTCGACTGCGATAGTACGCCTCCTTTCGGGAGGAAATGTCGTGCCAAATGATATCTCCAGAGTTTCTCGTTCGATGCCCAGAGTCTTACGGACCATGTCGAAGGGCTTTAACGTCGCGGACATGAGCACGACGCCGAAAGCGCCGTTCATGAGCGGCTTTGTGACCTCGGTGGGAATACAGCTAAAAAGCTCGATACGCCCGTAAACCTCGCCCTCCCTGGTCCTTCTTACGTTAAGGACAGGGTAATGATTGACGTCATGCGACTGATTGATATAGGAAAGCATGAAGGCGGATACCATCAGCAGGGCGGATGTTTTTTTGGACTCGCTCCTGCCGTTCTTATACTCCTCACGGTACTTTTCGTCTATCTCAATGCCCCTGTCGACAGCTTCCTCCAGCAGCTTTTTCACGTCTATCTTACGTTCCGACAGCTCGTGCATTATCTTCTGGCAGAGCAGGTCGTCCCTGCCGTAAGGGTCCCTTATCGTGATGTCCATCCACGAAGCGGTAAGGCGCTCGACGTCGCCGAAGCCGAACCTTGACTCATATGCCGTGACGATCGTATTCTTTAACAGGAGCTGGAAGAACTCTATCTCGTCCTTTATATCGCTTTTTATGGAAGCTGCCTCGAAGATCGCCTTGTCGACGGTATGCTCCGACAGCGTCTGAGACGAATGGGACCTTGCCTGAGGCTCGAGGTTATGCGCTTCGTCAAAAATTATTATGACATCGTCCAGCTCGCAGTCCATCCACGAAAGGACGGTCCTCTGGATGCCGGGGTCTAGAAGGTGATGATAGTTACAAATGATAAGCTCGGCTTCTTTCAGGTTACGCTTAAGAAGCTCATATCCGCACTGGCCTTTTTTAAGCGACTCCTCCACGATCTCTTCCGGCCTTCTTACACCCTTGAAAAGCCAGTCGTTAAACTGCTCGTTAGGCTTCAGCAGCACCTCGCGTAAATAGCCGCACGACCTTTTCCTCAAACCGGAAAGCCTGTCCTCTTCCGACCGGATCTGGCTGACGATATCATTCCGGAGGTCTGCGAAACTCCTGTCGCCCTGCTTTGCTTTTTGTATGGCGTCCTTTTCCTTAAGACGAAGATCCGACAGGTCTCGCTCGATCTCGAGCAGCTCGTAAGTGTTCTCCCTCAGGACGTTGCACTCGTCGTAGTCTTTCTCAAGCGGGCACATATGGGCCTTTCCCTTCAGGACCGCTACCTTGATGTCGGCCATGCCCCGGATCTCCCGGGCCTCGTCAATGAACTGCTCCATCTGCTGGTGCACATTCGTAGCGATGATGACCTTTTTCTTCTCTTTCCGGGCTATCGCAAGAGATGGCGCAAGGGCCGAAAGGGTCTTGCCTGTGCCGCACGCTCCCTCGAAAAGTACCAGCTTCTTCGCTAACAGCGCGTCATATATGCTGTCCATAGCCTCTTTTTGGTTAGGATAAAATGAGGGCTTGGGGAAAAACTTCTGGTATTCAGGTGCCATAGTGCCGGTCGTTATTCTATTAGTTTGATTGATATATCTGTCACCATATTTAAAGGTAAGAATCAGCATGTTGAAAGTATTTTTCCGGGGTGTAAAAATTCCCGGAATAAAAGGACAGAAGCCCCTCTAACCAAAACATATATATTAGTTCGTAACATATAGAACAATCATGCCAAAATGGGTATGTACAGTCTGCGGGACCGAGCACAGGATACTATGTAAGCCCGGTTGTATGGCTTTCGCGAAACATGGCTCGTGCGCACCTCCGAAATGTAAGAACTGCGGCGCACCGAGAGAAAAAATGATCATGGATTAGACCAAGACTTATTACATAGACCATAATTTTTTTAGTCCTGCATGCGGTATTCTTTCTGCTATGAAGATTATTGTCCTTTCAGATACGCACATCGCATATAAAGTGCCTGATGAGATCCTGGAGAAGATCAAGGATGCGGACATGGTCGTCCATGCCGGGGATTTCCATACCAGGGCGGCATACGATACGATAAAGGCGTATTCCAGAAGGCTCATAGCAGTGCACGGGAACAGCGATGACCCGGACCTGAAGGAATCCCTGCCGGAAATCGAGACCTTTGAGGCCGAGGGGGTAAAGATAGGCGTCGTGCATAAAGGCCATCACGTGACCGACCTTACCAACATGAGGTACCTGGCACTGGAAATTGGAGTCGAGGTGCTGGTATTCGGGCATCTTCACCGACCCATAATTGAGAAGAGCGACGTGTTATTGATCTGCCCGGGCAGCCCTACGTCCCCGAGGATGGCAGACCCCACGATGGTCGAGCTGACCGTCGCCGGAGGCAACGTGACAGGCAGGATCGTTAAAATGTCAGGCGGCTCCGTCTGCGGCTACATCGGTTTTATGAGATCCCTGAATAATGAAAATCCGGATCGTTAAGAAAAATGGGTGTTCATTGGCCCGGTCCATCCACATCGAGAGTGGTCTGCGACGTGAACTCAACGTCCCTGTTCGCCCCGTAGAACGCCCTTTTTGATACCTTATACTTTTCGCGGATCTGCTCCGCGACATTGCTCCTTACTACGATCTTTTTATCCTGAAATTTTTCTTTTTTCGAAAGCAGCTGAAGACCGCTATAGCAATCTCTGACCTTTTCAGACTTCAAAAGAGACAAATAATTTTCCAGTGACGTGATATAGATATGCTCAAGCTGCGGTGGACTACGATCCATGGTACTACCTCAACACCATATAGGACAATGCATTGTTATAAAGTCCTTAAAATATATGAATGTGTCTGTATATACCGAAATCATCGGGACTTTTTTCCAGATGATAATTATATTAAATTTAAAGGTATGTATAAGAGCATATGATGACCGGGTGATTACTCATTTATTTTTAAACAATTTATTTTATTTTTTTAACTAACAATAAAATATAATGCCAAATAAAACGAATCCGATGCGATTAACGTATAAATATAAATTAATAAAAATTAATATGGTTTTAATGAAAGAGCTGATATTACGGATCGATGAAGAGACATATGAATGGATCGAAAAAAGAAAAGGGAGTATGGATGCCGCAGAATTCGCCGGCAGAGCTCTTAAAGAATATATGAACATGGACAAAAGAGGCACATCGGTCCGAATGAGCCGCTCCTGCGACAATATAAGGGAAAGGATGGACGAGCTGGAAGAGCGTATAAATCGGCTTAACGCTAACCTGAAAAGATCCATGGCGGATAAAAATGCGCAAACTGATATGAGCGCGGACCAATAGACCTTAGTTCGCAAAAATTTCGTTATGTTTATAATATCGGTGTATAAATTATAAATAATGACAAAAACGTACGTGCTTGATACGTCGGCATTCATATACGGGATCGTTCCGGACGGGGAACTGGTCACACCTTCGCGCGTGTACGAAGAGGTAAAAGATGAGAAGTCCAGGCTTAAGCTGGAGTTGATAAGCGGACTGATAGTAAGGGACCCGTGCCAGGAATGTATCGCGGAGATCGAAGATGCTGCCTTGAAGACCGGTGATAAACACAGGATATCATTAACTGACAGAGACCTGCTTGCGTTAGCCCTCGAAGAGAAGGGCTCGGGCAAGGACGTCAAGATAATGACCGATGATTATGCCATCCAGAACATAGCGCGAAAGATCGGTATCGATATTGTGCCATTACATCAAAAAAAGATCAAGCAAAAGATAGAATGGGAAAAACGCTGCATAGGATGTAACAGGATATATAGCGAAGGCGAGATCTGCGACGTTTGCGGATCTCCCCTGAGACTAAAAAAACGCTCTATTAGCAGGGGTAAAAAGAATGAGAAACGTTAACGACCTTATTGAAAAAGCTATCGAGCTTAGGAACCGCGGCCTGCGATCCGGGGAGATCGCTGACGAGCTCAATATTTCCAGGGAGACGGCCATGTGGCTGCTCACGCGAGCCAAGAAAGAGACCGGTGCTCCCGTGCCGAAAGATATCTTCATTGACTGGAAGATGATCGGAAAAAGCTCCAGCAGGCTCATGCTCATCGCTACATGCCTTGCGGACATGGTTGAAGAGGTACTTAACGAGCTTGACACAAACGTGGACGTCGTGGTCGGAGTGGCGCTAAGCGGCATCCCGCTGGCCAACATAGTGGCATACCAGTATGGAGTCGAGTTTGCCGTACTTCACCCGGGGAAGCACAGGTCCGAGGAGGGAAGGCCGGTTGAGATGCAGTCGACTTTCAGCGAGAACTATGCAAGCGTCAAAGGAAAGAGATGTGTCATAATCGATGATGTAATCACATCAGGCTCCACCATGGAAGAGGCTATCAAACTGATAGATGACATGGGAGGGGAAACTGTCGCCATAGCTGTCATGATAGATAAAAAAGGCGCGGAGACAATAGCTTCTGTCCCGGTAAGATCGCTTTATAGGATAGGGAGGGTGGAGTAAGGGTCTTATCCCTTTACTTTATATCCCCTCAAATAGCCATTATTTTGATAGCCGGACCGGATACGGGAATCTTATCGAGTTGATCATTTTTCGCTGAACATCAAGGCTTTTTAGTACGGTATAAATATCCAAGAGCTGCACATATCGCTAAAAATATGATAAGGCCTGAACCTAAGGAAAGCGGGTAGCCGTTCTCAGGAGTGCTCTTAGGCACAGACGTCGGACCGGAAGTGTTGCCTGATCCGGAAAAGCCCAGTTTCGTGCGGCCGTCACCTGTAATCAAATAGGTTAACGGGTATTCGTCATTAGTTAGATCCTTCAGGTACTTTTCTGATACGCCGCCATGCTCTACGGTCAGCGTGACGCTGTCCTGTGCTATTATGCCAGCCGTCTCAATGTCCCTGGCAGAATATTTCACGGTCATAGGACCCTTGCCGTCAAGTATCAGAGAGCCGGGACCGAACCATGCCTTGACCTCTCCGGAAGATGCGATCTCTCCGGTAAATGTGTTCACCCTTACGAATGTATCGGCATCCCTTACAATATCGGGATTGACACTTTTCCCATCCTTTATCGTTGCGGGGATTGATGACCTTAAATTCCCGTTAACATCTATCAGGTCTATAGAATAGGAGGGGCATTCGAGCGGTAAAAGGCACCCGTTGTCGGAGACCGGGGCCATATAATATTTTAGGTCATAATACCTGGTGAGCGCGGAATGGAAATCCGCAGGAAAAGATTTGCCCGGATAAAGCCGGTTCTCAAGGTATCCCAGATGCGCCAGCCCCGGCATGCCCTCATTGACGCCCACATAATATAATATCCCGTCCTGCCATCGGAGTATGTCCCCGTCCTTATCATACCTTGTCGAGCCGAGATTCATCAGCATTCCCGTGGACGGGTCTATGACGTCGTCGATGACGTTGAACATATCTTTCATCATTGGGATGGCGTATTCCTTTTCACCCATGGCCGAGAGACTGAGCAGTATGGAGAATTGAACTGCCGTATAGCTTGCGTCGTACATGACTATCTTCGGGTTATACGTGCCGGTCCATTCAGGGTATAATCCTGAGGGATCCTGCCTGCCGTCCAGAATGACCTTCATTTGACGCCGGTAGCTTTCAAGGAAAGCGGGATCCCCTGTCGCCGCATAAGCGGAATAGGTAGCCCGGGCGCCTTCCATCATCTGGTTCCTGACGACCCAGTCGTTTATATTTAGCGAGAATACGTAATCTATGAACTTAACATCCTGCTCAAGGCTTTTTTTGATCCACCACTCACGGGTGTGCGACGTGTCGCCGTATACGTCGAGTTTCTCTTTCATCGACGGATCGTCCTTTAGAGCCATATAGGCGTTTGCCAGCGTGCTGCCGAGAGTCCCGGCCGTTATGAGCCCGGTAGTGGCGCCTTCGACCCATCCGTCGGGCTGCCTTGAAAGGATGATGTTATCTATTCCTCGAACTATAGGCGTTTTCCATTCGGGAGCCTTATTATATTTTAACGTGTACAGAGAGACGTAATCGTTCAAGGTCTCCTGAAAGCGCTGATCCACATACCTTTTACTGTTATATTCATCCCACCAGGCCCTTGTAAAACTGCCATAAGACGCGTCGGCAAAGGCTACGTTATCCAGTTTCACTTCGCCTCCGGTCGCCGGGTAAAAAGTGATGACGACCTCCTTTACCTTTCCAATGTCATTCGACATCGCCCCGATGCTGGCGAAATCGAAATATGCGGGTAGCGGTTCGTTCTCGTGCCTCAGTCCCTGCTGCCTGGATTTAAACGAGCCTCTTTCGGATACGACCTCTATGGACATCCTTATGTCATTCCTTGAAGGGTTCACCCAGGCGACGACGCCGGTATATCTTTTTACATCCATATCATCCAGTGTGAACCTGACGGATACGCTGCCTGAGCCGGATAAAGAGACAGCCAGTGAATTTTTTCCATACATAGGGGATGTTTCGTCTGCCCTGGCCTGTCCGCCGGTAACCTCAAATCCCGGTGTGGCCCCTTCGAAATCTTCAAAGACCATTTGAGGCATAGTCTGGACGCATTGTTCCTTAACAGGTATTATAAGCTTCTCAGACCTATCGAGAGAAATAGAAATATTGTCAGTGCTGGCTGAGGACAGGCTAACGGATTGTACGATCAGCAATGACATGATCATAAATGCCAATATTTTTGTTTTCATGATAACATCTCCTAAAACTCTTTCCTGTGACGGTCAATCTCCAGTATCAGTTCGTTAAAAGCCGTTTTAAATTCCATGACACTCCGGTCCTTTGTAAAATCGCGTGCTACGGCCCTGAGTTCTTCTGCTACCGCTTTCTTCTTTTCCGGACCCCATCCCATAACTTTTAATGCCCGTTCAGAATAGTCTGCCGGATCGAGCGAATCCACGACAAGATCGGGGCATACAGGCCTTATTATCTCCGCTGCGCCGGTGTATTTACTGACTATCGGAATCAGCCCTGACGCGCATGCCTCTATGATAGATACACCGAATGCCTCTTCTCTGGCGGGATGCATATAGATGCATGCCCGGGAAAAATATTCCCGCGGGTCCTCTACCTTGCCTGCGACGTTCAATCCTTCGATTTCCGGCAGCTTGAGCGATTCATCCTTGAAATGCCCCATCAGATAAAGCTCTGATCCGGGCTCCTTTTCGCGGATCATTTTAAAGGCTTCTATAAGTAGATCAACGCCTTTATATGGCATCATTTTTCCAAGGAAGACGATGTTTTTTGATGACGGGTCCGAATAGGCGCCTTCATATGTGCTTATGTCTGCATAGGGATATGCCACTTTTACAGGACAGTCTGACATCGCTGCGAAAAAATCCGCAACGTATCTTGATACAGCGATAATGCCATCCACGTAGCTGAGAGACTTTCTGAGCAAATATTTCCCCATCGCGCTTTGCTTCTCATAATACATACGGAAGGGGCTTGTGGCAAGCAATATCACCTTTATTTCCGGGTCGAGTATCTTTTTCGGGATAACTGTAAAAAGATATAGAGGGCTTTCGCAGAGATATACGTCAGAGTCAGGTTTTTTTAAAAATGGTGACAGTAATAGCTCCCTGTAGGGTCTCTTGGTCTTTCCGTCAAACCTGAAGAGATACATGTCCGCGTTGACGCTCTCCGCAAATGTCACATGCACCCGGTGCGGGCGGCTGGAGAAGAAGGTTATGCCTTGCCTGGCCTTGTACATTAATAAAAACTAGTTATTAATAATATATATTATTTATGTCACTTTTAGATAATAATATTTATAAGCAAGTATTATATAATATAATATTCATACAGCAAGCAGTAGACATAGAAGTGATATAATGCCAAGGTTTTGGAGATTTGCCATTTTTGTATTATTGATGCAGGCTTTTGCATCCGTCGCGATCCTGACCGATATGCCTCTGGCAAGGCAGATCCTCGGGTTCGTGTGTTTCGTGTTCATGCTAGGGCTTGTGACAATACCGTTGCTCAAGCTAAAAAAGATATCAAAGGGCGAAATACTCATATTTTCCACCGGGATAGGGCTCGTAGGGATAATGGTCATTGGTTTTATCGTCAACTCATTATATCCTTTTATAGAAGCTCCGCTGTCAACGATACCCATGCTGGTGGCCCTTAACCTGTATATGGCAGGAGCCGTGCTGTATGGATTGATAACAAAAGCCGATAGCCCTCTTGACATTATCCCCCCGGAGACTGCCGATGAGGATGAGGAGATAAATAAGATCGGCCTTAAAGAGATCATATACTGGGCCCTTATCATAGCCTTCCCTGCCATGGCGATTGCGGGCACCTGGATCATTAACACCAGCAGCTCAAATATTGTCCTGATGGCGATGATATTGTTAGTAGGCATCACTTTCATTGCATTATTATTAGATAAAAAAGCCCCGGACGGCCTGTTATCGTTATTCATACTGTCAGCGTCGGCATCATTACTCTTCATGTACTCCCTGAGGTCATTTTATTTACTGGGCTTCGACATTCACGGGGAATACTATGCTTTTGAGATGACGCTGGCGAATTTCCACTGGTCCATAGAAAATTATAATCATATATACAATACATGCCTGAGTATCACTATACTGCCGACTGTGCTCTTTTCTTTGCTGAACATACCGGGAGAATATATCTATAAGCTGATATTCCAGATCCTGTTCTCCATAATGCCATTCGCCGTGTACTTATTCTTCAAAGACAAGACCGGCACCAGGATCGCGTTCCTCAGCGCGTTCTTTATGATGTCGCATTTTATGTTCATCTACCAGATGCCGTCCCTTTTAAGGCAGGAGATCAGCATTCTACTGTTCATTCTCGCGATGTATATCCTTTTCACGGACCGTATCAAGGATAAGGGCGGTTATGCGCTATTTACGATATTCAGCGCGGGAACAGTCGTTTCACACTATACTACATCATTCATATTCGTGGTCCTATTGCTGGGCACTTTATTCCTTAGCAAATACATGCAGCTTAACCGGATCAACTTTGACAGGAATATAACAGGAAAGCTTGCCCTGGGCGTCATCCTTATGGTACTTATCTGGCATGGCCTCATCACAAAGATCACTCTTGCTGCAGCAGTGAATTTCCTGATATACTCGCTTCAGTCTCTTAACAGCGTCATAATAGGGAATGATGTGCCTTCGGCATCATCCGCAGGCATAAGGCTGGACAACAGTATAGAATCCATGATACCGGTGATCATATCGGGAGGCATAAGCACGCTGAGTAAATTATTCGTGGCGATCGGCGTCATATATGTCACCGCAAGCGCGCTGTTATTTAAATACAATCAGATGAACCGCGACGAGATGCCGTCGTTCCTGAAAAGGTTAAGCAGGGACGATCTTTACAGGTTCTTTAACTTAAACGAAAAATGGGCGAGATTTGGCACTGAGTATTTACTAGCGTCGATATTTTTACTGCTGCTTCTGTTCATCAGCATACTGGTACCGTTCGTCTCTCAGGGATATAATTTTGAGAGACTGTATATGCAATCGCTGGTATTTTTGGCACCCATGTGCGTCCTGGGGGTCTTAGCCATAATAAGGTCTTTAAGACTGAACCTGTCGATAAGGCATGTCACGACTTTCACGGCGATAATCATCGTCATATTCTTCCTTGGGCAGACAGGGTTCACCTACGAGGTTTTCGGTGTCGATGAGTCGATATCGTTAAACGCGGACACGGACGGAGGGTATCTTGTATACCCCCAGGAGATACAATCGGCGACATGGCTGGAATCAAGCGAGATGCCGTCCAGCGTATTTGCCGACAACTACGCTTCTTTGAGGCTGTGGAGCTATGCGGGGATACCAAGAGGATACGGCTATGACAGAGGAGTGTACCCAATGGATACCCAGCACCTTTCATTCCATGGGGCAAAAAACGAGCTGATAAACTCATACGTGTACCTTAGCCATTACAACGTCGATACCGGCCTCATTTTTGACGGGTACGACAGCAGTAACAGAGGTCGTGCGGAACTGGAAGATTTCGTACTGCTGAACAAGATGGACATCGTGTATGATAACGGCGGGTCGGCCGTGCTTAAGACTTCGGGAAGATATCTCTAGATGTCTTCCTTTTGTCCGGGATCGTTCTAAGTTGTATCACGATTCGTTTTAGGTTTAATGGCCGCCGGCATTAAGGCGGCGAAAATCACCGGTTTTTCACCACAAAGCACACAAATCACATAAAGGAAAGCTGAGGACATTTTTTAGATGATGGGCATATACTTTGAAAAAGTATTTGTGAACCCTTATGCCCTTGATTCCCTCGTGGTGTAAAACCGTGAACTCTGGTAATTCCTTTGTGAGGGACTGGATAGAGAAGGCATTCATATTAAAGAACTTGCTAGCAGTATACAAAAACACGTATGGATGCGCGTATAGTTTTTTGTACTGTATATGCACTAACTTTTTATAATATTATTAAAAGGCATCATGCCCCTGGTTTTCTCGGATACCTGTAAAACGGCTATGACCGGCTTAGATAATAGGCCGGTTCCCACTGCCTTTCTTATCTTTGCACTATCGTCGATACTGATCACGCCAAAGACAAGTATGGCAATGGCATATATGATCACTCCTGCCGGTATGCACAATGCCAGCGATGTCAGGCATGATATGGATGATTCAATATCCAGGCCGAGCGTCGAATAAGCCATCGACCTTACGCTTATCACAGTAGCGTACATGATGATGGAAGCCAGGCTGATCAGAAGGATCTCTTTTACCGGGACACGGACATTGTATGATCTTGATGCCGCAAAAAGGAATACAATGGTCCCGCTCCCCAGCGATATAAGGCTGGCAACGGCAGCGCCTTGAATGCCATACATGGGGATCAGCGCCAGGTTTAAAGCTACGTTAAATATGGCTGTAACTATAGCTATTCTCACTCCGATCTTTGCCTTTCCCCCGCCGTCGATGATGCATGCGGCCGGAAGCTCGCATGTCTTTATGGCGCCCATTATCGCCAGGAAAGGCAATACTAAAGCGGCCGCTATATACTCATGCCCGTATATGGCCGATATCACATCAGGGGATAAAGCGGCCATTCCCGCGCCTGCCGGAAGTGCTATCATGGCGATGTACTTGATCGATAATCGGAACACGTCCTTTGTCATACCATAATTTTGCGTGCTTACCGAGCCGGAAAATGAAGTAAGAAGCACTCTCCTCAGCGAGAACATGCCATAATAGATGAGGAGCGCCAGCGACATTGAGATGGTATAGCAAACAAAATCGCCCATCGTCAATTTAGCCCCTATGTAAAACTGATCGAATGACATATACACCTTTACCACAGCCCATGAGAGCCCGAGATAAAAGCCATATGTCAGAATATGGTTCATCTCGGTAAGATCCAGCCTCAGGTGTTTTATTTCCGGCAGGACGTTCTTTTTAAAAGAATATATGTAAAAAACAAGAAGAAATGCGGAGCCGGCTATAAGGCCGATTAAGGCACCTTTGAACCCGAACCCGAGGACCACAAGCACGACTGCGAGAAGTGTCTTGGATACGTTCTGTATAACCTCTGCGTACGAGGTTATTGTCATTTCACGGAACCCGTATAGCGAAGAATAGATGGACGTCGATATGATGTCAAGTGACAATAGTGCCGCGCATGCATATACCGAGATGATCGCCTCTTCGTGATTGTTAAGGCTCACTGCGATATAGGAACTGAACAGCAGGCATAGTATGACGGCGGCCAGTCCCACGATCATCTTAAGTGCCATGGACGTGACTATGCTGCCCGATACGTCCATATCCTTCGCGCGGTATTCGGCTATCCTTCGCGCAGCAGACTCCTGTATGCCGAGGTCGGCGAAAATGAACACAATACCCTCTAAAAAGATAGCCCATGTGACGAGACCGTACATATCCTTGCCCAGAAGCCTGGCCAGTATTATACCCATCATCAGGGAGGATAGTATGGATATTACCCTGGCGCTTACCACATACGCCGAATCCTTAGCCATCTTTTTAGCTTCTGACATATACGACCACTTGCTTAAGAAGGATATTTGACATTACCACTATATTAATTATTCACATAATGATATTTTTAAAAAATTATAATCAATAATTCGACGCACTTAGAGTATATTGATATTTAGCTACCACTAAATAAATTTATAAGCAAGTAATATTATAATAAACTGTTGATGAGCTATAAGATATTACAGGCTACTGAATATTTCTTACCTGACGTTGAGAGAGGCATAGAGAGATTTGTCTACGAATTAAGCAAAGGGCTCATCGAAAGAGGTAACCGTGTCACAGTCCTGACCGGAGGGAATGATGACAATAAGACGATAGATGGCATGAGAGTCATATACGCGCCCATGTACGGAAGCGGCATAATGCAGGCATCCCGTAACCTGTATGACCAGAGGCTGACATTCGTGCCGTCGGGCGTATTAAAAATGAATACGGACGACTCGGACATCATTCATGCCCATCATTTTGCAGGAGGCTATGCCGCCACATTATTAAGGGGTTCAAAAAAGAGGCCGCTGGTCATGACCGTGCACGTTGTCCCACGTTCGTCGATACTCGCGAGCCCTGTCCCGGTTTACCGGATGATGTATAGAAAGGCTCTGCAAAGATCTTCGTGCGTGGTATCGGTAACGGAATATGTCAAATATGCCGTAAAAAAAGACTTCGGCATAGACAGCGTGGTGGTCCCGCTTTGCGTAGATATTGAAAGGTTCAAGCCCGCAAAGGATAAGGAAAGGCTAAAAGCGGAATTAGGGCTGCCCCCGGCGCCTATCATACTTATGGTATCCAGCCTCAACGACAGGAGAAAGCGTGCCGGGATGATCATATCGGCGATGCCCTCTGTCCTGAAGAAAATTAGCGATGCCAGGCTCGTCCTTGCAGGAAACCTGAGCGGTGATATGAAAGAAGATCTGGAAAAGCTTGTTAGCGGCCTGGGATTAAAGGAAAACGTCATTTTTACCGGAAGGCTGGAGGACGACGCCCTTCCAAAATATTATGCGGCAGCTGACGTGTTCGTATTACCTTCCAGGGAGGAGGCCGCAGGATTCGTCTTACTGGAAGCGATGGCATCGGGCGTGCCTTTAGTGGGCGCGAACAGCGGGGGGATACCGGAGTATGTCAGGGACGGCATCAACGGGCTGCTATTTGACCCGCGTAAAGTAGATGACCTTGCGGAAAAGGTAATATCGATACTGGCCAGCGATAGCGATTCGCGTACTTATGGCCGTAAAGGAAGACATCTTGCGGTGACCGAACACTCCTGGCCTGTCGCGGTAAAAAGATATGACGAGATATACGGGAACGTGGTGATGAACTGATGACCGCGCCGGAAGTGTCGATAGTGATCCCTGCCGGAAGGACGGACATCGTGAACAGGTGCCTGGACTCGCTGGTCAAAATGGACTATAAGGATTTTGAAGCGATCGTCGTAGTGAAGCAAGGCTTGAAGTATTCATATCCGGACGGGCGGGTCACGGTCGTCGAGCAGGATGGCAGGGGCGTTTCAAATGCCAGGAATTGCGGTATCTCGAAGGCGAGAGGAAAGATCATAGCTTTTACTGACGACGACTGCGTGGTTTCCAGGATGTGGCTCGGGAGCCTATTAAAGGCGTTCGACGATCCGGAAGTAGGCGGGGCCGGGAGCATACGCGAAGCATATAATGCCGAAGAACCCCTGGCGTCGATGTGGGACTTTTCTTATCTTACGATGGGCAGCCTTAGTGACAAATATATGTATCTTAGCAGGCGCGATATTTACCTGTGTACGTCGTCAGCGGCGTTCAGGGCGGATATTATAAAGTGCATTGGAGGCTTTGATGAATCATTACCCTCGGGAGAGGATTATGACCTCTCGCGAAGGGTAAAAGAGTCCGGGTTCAAGCTGGCGCTGGTGCCCGAGGCCAGGATAAAGCATGAACATCCCGCCACATGGGAAGATATGATAAGGCAACAGATGTGGTTCGCGCGGGGCGACATCGGGCTGGCCAGAAAATATTCTAAAAAAGGCATAAGATTAAGGCTTCTCATGTCAGTTCCGTTCTATTCTCTGCTTTCCATCCCGAATGCTTTGAAAATAGACGGCATGAAGAATAAAGTAGTTTTCCCGGTATTTATTTTTGTAAAATGCGGCTCAAGGTTCCTTGGCTCTATAGTTTGATCGTACGATGAGCTTTTCCGAATGCCAGCGAAGGGATGATAACGTTATACTAAAGTACAAACGGGTTATCTATGATATGGGATTGAAATGGTAAAAGTTTCTGCAAACGATTACAAGATACAAAAAATCAGGAGGGCCATGAAGGAAAGCGGATTGGACCCTGATCCGCTGACAGATTCGGAAGTCGTAGATTATGCCCTGACTGTCGCCGAACTATACTTTGCCGGCGACTTTGAGGAAGACGATGAAGAATGACTAAAATATGTCATCGCCTCAATAGCAACTTTTTTTATTTTTCTGTCGGGATGTTGAATTCAGGCGGAAAAATGACCATGCCTTTCATACCGTCAAGTGCGCCCGGGACCAGTTCAATAGCCATGAAGGCCTCGTCAGGCACCGGGAATAGCACATCAAGTCCTTTAGCCCTGGCGGACGTGAAACCGAAACGCGGATAATAACCGGGATGCCCTACGACTATGACGATCCGGTGGCCAAGAGCTTTGCACCGCTTTAATCCTTCCATAGTAAGCCCTGAGCCTATACCCTGGCCTTGATATTCCGGGAGAACGGCTAGAGGCGCTAATGTGAGAGCAGGCACCCGGCCTTTTTCCGTCTCTATCGTTAGCGGACAAAATAGTATATGCCCTACGATCTTCCCATCTTTTATGGCGACAATAGATAGATCCGGTATGAAGTTTCCTGACGCCCTTAGATCATCGACGAGCTTCGGCTCCTTATCCTGCCCGAACGCCTTCAGGTTGACCTCATAGATGGCTGCAAAGTCATCGGGTCTTTCTGAACGCATAGCAAAAATGGTAATGTCCTCCGTATTTTTTAATTCTTTTCCTTGGTAATTGTTCTTTATCTTTTCGAGTGATGTGATAACGCTGTGCATGGATGTGCTTCTTACAGAATCACCATCATTGACACATTATCCGATAATAGACTTATGAACCATTGAATTTACGGGACACAGCACTTATATCCGGCAATTTATTTGATCATTCTAGCGTCTCGATGTCCCCTTTCATCGCGACCTCTTTCAGCCGCTCGATACCCTTTATCTCGTCGATGACGTCCACGACTTCTTCGGGCACGAGATGTTTCCATTCCTCGCCTGAAAGCATTCTCCGCCTTATCTCTGTACCGGAATACTCGGTCCTGTTATACATCGGGGAGTACAGGACTGCATATCCCGCCTCGTTGAATAGCCGGGATACAAGCGGGTTGTTGGAATATACTGAGGAGAAAGGAGGCGTCATTGACTTTACATGGGATACCCATATCGCGTTCCGGTAAACGTCACTTATGGGGATCACATAATATTGTAGCGCTAAGTCTTTGAGGCCGCGAGAGATCATCATTATGCGCTCGCCCGCAGTGAACGGATTCTCCGGAGTGTGGCTATCCTGGGCGCTGCCTATGCCGATAACTAGCTCGTCCACGTTTTTCGATATTTCGCTGATGACCTTGTGATGGCCAAGGTGAAAAGGCTGGAAACGCCCTATGTAGAATGCTCTTCGAACGCGTGAGTCCATCTGAGTGCCTCTGAGATTAGAAAATTGTCTTTATTAACTATTTAAATTATTGCTGGCCTTAAAAAAGTATAAGTACCAATGGCTTTATCAATTCATGGATATTGAGGGCGGCCTATGAACATAACGAAGTACCGTGATAGCCTTATACACTTTATTTATCCTGTTTCAAGGTTCTTCGCCAGGCTGGGGATAACGCCCAACCAGATCACTCTTTTGTCGCTGTTATTCGGTATGGGCTCGGCCGTGCTCTACGCTTACCAGTATGCATATTTTGCTGCCGGCATGCTTCTTTTATCGGCTCTGTTCGACTTTATCGACGGCGGCGTCGCAAGAATAAACAATAAAAAGTCCAGGTTCGGTGCGGCGATAGACTGGATCGCGGACAAGTACGTGGACGGCCTGGTGCTAATAGGTATAGCTTTTAGCGGGCTCGTAAACCCGGGTATTGCGGCCATCGCCATATTCGGCTCGATGATGAACACGTTCATAAAGCCCGTCGTCTACGCGGAGATAGGTTTCGATAAGAAAGAGGACGGCAAGATTAAGGACCCGCTGGAAAGCGTCGGGATCTTCGGGAGGCCGGAAACGGTCATAACCCTGATAGTGCTCTCGTGCCTGAATCACGTTGACTGGGCTGTGATCGTCATTGCATTAATGACAAATTTTTCGGCGCTACAGCGCGTGTTCTACCTGTACAGGAACAGGACCAGGTATTGATACGAACACGGGATACAAACTGCATCCATATAAAAAAGATTTATAAGTAATGAACTTTCAAAGAGTTATTTCGCCCAATAACGTCCGTTCGTGATACATAATGAAAGTAGATATGCACATACACACCAACAAGTCTGACGGCAGAGATAGCGTGCATAATATAATCGAGGCCGCGGAGAAAAAAGGCCTGGACCTGATCGCGCTGACGGATCACGGGCCCGGGCACGGCAGCGGTGTCACGGAAAAAATGGTCTCGCAGACCAAAAAGGAAGTCGAGCTTTTACAGCCATCGTATCATGTTAAGGTCCTGGTAGGCATTGAGGCCGAGATACTGTCCACAGGCGAAGTATATCTTGCGACCAGGGAAGACATGGACATAGTTCTCGCATCCTATCATGGGGCGCCATCCGAAGAGGTCTATTATAAAGCCGTCTTAAAGGCCCTTGAGGACGAGAAGGTGGACGTGCTCGCCCACCATGCGTGGAGCATGGGAATGAGGTTCGGCCCGATACTGGAGTACGAGGATATGCTCGTAGAGGTCTTAAGGGATAATGACGTAGCGATCGAGATCAACTCAAAGCATACTCTTCCTTCCTGGGACTTCCTGGTAAAATGCAGGGATGCCGGGATAAAATATACGATAGGGAGCGACGCGCATAAAGTGGTGGATGTGGGCTCCGTGTCGTGGGCAAATAATACAGCGCGGCATATCTTTAAAAACAAAGGATTGTTTATTCCCTGAATACTGATACTATTCTTGATTTTGATTTTCCGGATAATGCATATACAGGAGCCCATAGCTCGTATGCTGGGGATTTTTTATACGTAATGTCATGATAGTTTTCGTATAGTCGGGCATGTCCGTATATAACGTGCCGTATCGCACGCAAATTTTAATAACGCTACTTATAAAAGAATATAAAATGCCTCTGGACACGTCATTTATTTAACCATGGTTCCCATTCTTATGTTCATGAAATGCCGTCCTCTTGCAACGGATGGGATCGTCATAAAGGGCGATAAAATAGTATTTATAAGAAGAAAGAATGAACCTTACAGAGATATGTTAGCTCTCCCGGGTGGGTTCGTCGAGGATGATGAGACGACCGAAGCGGCAGCAAAGAGAGAGGTCAAAGAAGAGACGGGACTGGAAGCCGAAATTCTTAAGCTTGTTGGAGTCTATTCAAAGCCTCATAGAGACCCGAGAGGGCCGGTGGTATCAATCTGCTACCTGATGAAAGCCATTGGCGGTGAGTTAAAGGCATCGACGGATGCGAGAGATGTTGTCCTTTTAAGCTTTAACGAGATGCCTGACCTGGCTTTCGATCATAACAGGATGATCGATGACGCCATGAGTGAACTCAGGAGGATCATTTAAAATGGAATTCTGTCCAAAATGCAAGAGTATGATGAGACCTTCCGGCGGTGTTTTAAAATGCCGGAAATGCGGTTTCGAGAAGAAAGCCGGCAACGAGGCCATTATTGTCGGAGGCGCGGCAAGCAAGCCCGAGCGTGAAATAACTGTACTGGAAGGAAAAGACGACGCAGGACTTCCGACCACGGATGAGCAAAAGTGCCCCGAGTGCGGTAACCAGAAGGCATACTGGTGGATGAGACAGCTCAGGAGCGCCGATGAAAGCGAAGTGCGTTTCTTCAGATGCACCGCGTGCGGAAAGACGTGGAGAGAGTATAATTAAGAATAAAACTGAAAACTTAATATATAATCCGGGATAAGTATAAGACTAGATTACCAATAGGAGTACAAGGGTATAGTTTAGGTGATATCATGTTTAAGGCAATAATTAATGCTGATGTCTTTAAAGATGCCATAGAAGCGGTCTCGACTCTGGTAGACGAGGCTAAGTTCAGGATAAATGCTGATGGCATTTCCGCAAGGGCTGTTGACCCGGCCAACGTTGCGATGGTGGCCTTCGACCTGAACGCAAAGGCATTCGAGTCGTATGAAGCGACTGAAGGCGAGATAGGGGTCGACCTGGCAAGGCTGATGGACATCCTCGGCATGGCATCGAAGGACGACCGCATAGAGTTAAGCCTTAACGAAGAGACCAGAAAGCTCGAGATCCGTACAGGAGGGCTCGCATATACCCTATCGCTTCTTGACCCGAGCTCGATAAGAAAAGAGCCGAAAGTGCCCAACCTGGAGCTCCCCGCGAAGATCGTGCTGAATGGCGCGGATATGAAAAGAGCGGTCAAGGCAGCGGAAAAAGTATCGGACCACATGGCCCTCGGGGTCGCCGGCAAGACTTTCTACGTGGAAGCCGAGGGTGACCTTGATAAAGTGCGCCTGGACATACCGGAATCGAACCTCATATCGATACAGGCAAGCTCCGACGTTAGGTCGTTATTCTCTCTGGACTACCTGAATGACCTGGCGAAGTCACTGGGTAAAGCTGAAAGCGTCTCTATAGACCTTGGTTCGGACTACCCGGTAAAGTTCAACTTTAATATCGCAGGCGGCAACGGTAGCGTAACCTACCTGCTCGCACCGAGGATCGAATCTGATTAAGACTTATTAAGAAGATAACAGTCCATGTTTCATGGACTGCATACTATTTTTCATCAGCTTTTTCGGATTTCAGTCTCTTTTCCTTTCTCTATGAGCTCGCGGACGCGCTGGCCGCCCTTTAACCCCCCCTTGTGCCCGATCATTTCATAGAACTTGCGATCGTGGCTCTTTGAGGTTGACAGGCCGCCTTTTCTACCGGCATCCTTGACACTCATACTTCCTTTCTTTTCCGTTTCCATCCTCCTGACCATATTATCACTAAAGTATCATAGGCAGTCTATTAAAATTAAAATGACCCCAAAAAAAAGCAAAAACAAGATAGTTGATTGAAGCCCAATAAAACATATAAGCATGGTAAAATAATATCAATCATAGCTTATAGGACGGTCGTAATTATCATCGATACTGCCTGTCAGGCTTAGCAGCATGGGAAAAGAATATGGACGTCATCACATTCGCAAAGTACCCGTTCTTGCAGGAATCATCGCTTTACGTTAAGGAAAAAGGATATTCCATGGACAGCATAGTGAACGGAAGGGCTTTCGAGAGAGTAAGGGCAAGAGGGAAAATGCGTGTGCTCAGCGCGATATCGGGAGAGAGCCCGAAGACTGAGGAGTTGCCGGAGCCTGAGATCGAACTGCTGACATACCCTGTGTCAAAGATGATCATTTCCGTTATTGGGGACCAATACCTATCAAAGCGCTATGCGCTGTGGGAATCGAAACGTGCCCATGATTTCCTCATGACCGAGAATGACGAGACCATAGTCGCCGTCGGCAGGGAGTTCGGGATTAACACGCGCATGGACGGCAGGTATTTTATATTACATTTTACGGACTACCTGAGATATTCAGCGACCATTAAGGACATGAAATGGAAGCTCATCAATAAAAAGATGATCTCAGGCATGGTATATGTAGAAAAAAGCGTTTATGCGAGGCTTCTGGAAGAGGCTGTCAGGGAGAGAATATACTCCACGCTGTTCGTCGATCCGCCCAAAGGCCTTGATGTCGCCCTTGCGCCGTATGTCTCTGAGGTAAAGGCAGCGCTGGATAAGCTCAAGAGCGAGAAAAGCATGGTGACCGACGGCGAGGTCAGCCAGGGAGAGTTCCCGCCATGCATGAAATACCTTTTATCCGAACTTCAGAAAGGTGTCAACCTCCCGCATACGGCAAGGTTCGCCCTAACATCGTTCCTGGCCAACATAGGCCTGAACAAAGATGAGATAATGGACCTGTACAGGATGGCCCCCGATTTCAGGGAAGACCTGACAAGGTACCAGGTTGAGCATATAACGGGCTCTGCCGGCACCGAATACACGGCGCCTTCCTGCAAGACCATGATGACCTACGGTAACTGCTATGGTAAGAACAGGATGTGCGAATGGGTCACTCATCCTCTGTCGTATTACAGAAAAGCCATCATGAGAAAGAAGAAAAACCTGGAAGGTTTAAAGCCTTCGGATAAAAAAGACATGCCTGTTGAAGTATCTTCGACTGACGGCGGAGAGCGGAAAAAGGAAAATAATGAATAAATTAGAGTTCAGTTCGCCTTCAGTTTTTCTGCGAACTCTCTTGCGCTTTTAAGGTCGCCCTCGTTCGGCCTGTCTTTATTGATGCCGCCGACCAGTTTAAGGGGGCCGACAGTGTCCCAGCCTTTACACACGAACTCCCCGGTGACCCGTAAGCCTTTATCGGCCAGCATTTTTTTCATAGCATCATGGTACTTGTATTCACCGCTGCCGCTGGTAGAGAAGACAAAAGCCTTTTTATTGAGCGCAGGCATCTTTTCCACGAACACGACCAGGTTCTTATGCATCTTGCCCATGAATATGCCCGAGCCGAACCCTATCAGGTCATATCCTTCCAGTGTCCTGACATCCGCCTCTGAAGGCTTTAATACTTCAGCTCCGATCACTGAGGCTATCTCCGCTGCCACCTTTGCAGTATTGTTATGATGTACTGATTCGCATAGTATCAATGTCTTCATTATTATTGCCTCCTGTCTTTATCACAAGGTCTTTTTTCAATTGCACGCCTCATCATTTCTAGCGAATAACGAATGAGATCATCGTGACTTACGCCCATCGTTTCAAGAGACTTTTTATCGGTCTCGGAAATGTCGATGACGCTTTCCGTCGATCTGATCAGGAACATAGCGGTCATCAGGGGATTAACGTCTTCCATAATAGAGCCGTCTGCAATGCCCGACCGTATGGAATCATACATGATCCCCATGCCGTCATCCGCCATTCTTTTTAGTTCGGCGGCAATAGCCTCGTCTATCATTTCCGGCTTGATGGTATCCGAGTACCGCATGAGGTTATAATAGTCGGGGTATTTTTTATAGAGATCCATGTATACAAATCCGGTTTCAAGTATTTTTTCAAGCCCGGTCTTTTTCTTCGGGACACGTTTTTTGAACATCTCGTTCAATATCTTACAGCCCCTGATAGCGACTGCCGCGTAAAGTGACTCCTTATTCTTATAATACAGGTATAGCGTACCTTTTGCGAGCTCGCATTCTTTTGCGATGTTCCCCATTGTAACGTTATCATACCCTTTCGAAAAAAACAGCTTCTCGGCCGCATCTATGATCGTGTTACGCCGCTGCTCTTTTTCTCGCTCCTTTCTCCTGCTGGTCGCCATATGAATCACATTCATTATATGACCATTGGTCATTTAATAACTCATAGTCATAATAAGTATTTAAATGTTTTGCAGTAAGGATATGCAGGGCGGTTTGGAATGCTGCCTTGAGATCAATTTTTATGTTCTGAATGTTCTTGTGTTTTTATCATATAGATGACAGAAATGCTCGCCTATTTCACCACGAAGCGCACTAATACGAACAAGGAACACAAAGGACTCTTTAAAAAATTAGTATATTTTAAAATATTTTTGTGTTCCTTGTTCGCCTTCGTGCGCTCCCATGAAAAACTTTTAGATGGTCTCTTTTAAAATGGACATATTACATCTGTTCTGTGATCGAGTTCTGGCGTTGTGCCTGTCGGATGGCAGGTGGACACATAACCTCACAGAAACACGGAAACACAAAAATTTTTTATATGATCTTTTAAGGTCTCTAAATCACAAAAAATGCTCACCAAATCACAAAGGGCTCTAGTATCACCGTCAACGCGCTAAAGTCTCAAATGCTCGGCTTAATGCTCGAAGTGCTCTAAGTCACTAACGCTAAAACAAGACCCGAACATTCTCCAAGGACACGAAGGTTTAATATCCCGGTTTGTGTATCCCTGATCCATCAACAAGAGTATATCGATCATGTAAGCGTCAACCGTGCAATTAGACCTTCGTGCCACTTGGAGAATGTTCGGGCCTTGTTTTAGCGTTGGTGACTTAGAGAGGTTAGTGCGTTGAGCCGAGCGTTAGAGGTGTTAGAGCGTTGACGGTGATACTGGAGCCCTTCGTGATTTGGTGAGTGAGCTTTTGGTGCTTTTTGAGCCCTTAAAAAATCATATAAAAAATTTTGTGTTTCCGTGTTTCTGTGAAATTACGTGTCTACCTGCCATCCGACAGGCATAACCATAAAAAACTTCATCTCAAAGACCGGGTAAGTACGACACGTTCTTTCATTCTTAAAACCTGAGCAATACCCCGCTCATCAAAGATTTCGTGGTAAACAAATTAGTGAACTTTCGAGCCCTTAGTGGTAATGAAAACAGCTTATATGCCTTTGTACAGGGAGCGATCAAAATATTGATAAAAAATGAGAGATAGTACAGGTTGCCCGTTCTTCACACGGGCGCCTGGCCTATCTTATGGGTCAATGCATCGAGCACGTCTTTCCTCATGCCCTCGACGAACTTAATGGAGCCGACGACGAGGTGTCCTCCGCCGCTGACCCCTCCGCCCTTTATCTCTTCGCGGAGTTCGCGGACCATCCTCGGGATGTTCATCTGGACGCCTCTAGACCTCAGCACTGCGAAGTCCGGGCCGAACCCGAGCGTCACTATCGGCTTGCCCTCATATTTCTTGCACATTAGATCGTGTATCTCACCCGTGGTCTTACCCGGCGCCGGGAACGTGAACTTATGGGCGAAATTCTCCACGTCTATGACATGCAGGAGCGCACCGCTCGGAAGCTCCGCAGTCTTGACATGCGGCATAGAGGTCTCGAGCTGATTGGTTATCATCATGTTCGCCTGCTCATACAGTAGCTCTACAAGAGCCTTGTGACGGGCTTCGCTGTTAAAGTTAAGTATGTCGTTCACTATGCCCCTGCCGTCGTTATACCTTAGCCAGAACTGTTCGTAGTCCAGTGCAAGAGCGATCTTCTTAAGCTCATTCTCAGGGTACTTCTCCTGTACGAGCGCGAGATATTTTGCCCTCTCCGGAGCCTCTGACCTGTCCCCGACCGCGGCAACTGCGGCGAGATGCTTCACTTCATTCTCGACGTCAGGGTTGATCATCCTTGCAAGCTCGGTGCCCAGCATTCCTGCCGTGATGCCGAAATCGCCGCCCACATGGTAGGGGTTGACGTGACCTTTTACGTACTGGTCGACTATCTCGTCCGGGTGATGATGGTCCACGACGAGTAAGTCCAGGCCGTATACTTTCGCGTATTTATACGCGTCCATATCTTCTTCGGTGGACCCGTTGTCCATCAGCAGTATCAGCGGCATGGTCTGGCCGAACCTTTCATTATCCTCAAGCGCCATGACCAGGTCCTTGTTTATGTCTTCAAGCTCATAGAACGGGGCCTTCGAGGGGGACCTGCCAAAGAAATGATACTCGGCATCCGTGTCGCCCTGCTTTTTGATAAGCGGAAGGCATGCCCTTTCGACCGCTACGCCGGCGCATATGCCGTCGGCGTCAGCATGATGCCTTACGACGATTGGCTGGGACTTTAAGATGGCGCGCCTTATCCTGTGAGCGACCTTCTCCATCTGAGGCCTGAGCTTTTCAAGCACTTCGCTTTCCACAAGGAATTCGACATGGGCGGGTTTAGCCCTTTCGTCTATCGCATTCTCTATGATGGTCTTTATCTCTGCCGCATCATCGCCGGCCAGTTTTTTCATATCAAGGACTTCGAGCTGCAAGCCGTTGTTGCGCATGGTGATCTCGCCGGTGACCCTAACGATGTCCTCCAGAGTGACGTCAGGGTAAGCTCTCATGCCGGCCTCTACGAACGCCGCGCATGATACTGTGCCGGTCTCTTCGGTGACCGTGAATATCGTTGGCCCGCTGGTCTGTTTTATCTGGACGACCTCACCGCTTACGGACACCAGCTTATTTACGAACTTATTGATGTCGCTGGCATTTGTCCTCGGAAGCTTCTTTTCGACTTCGATCAGCTTGAACTCGGTCACTTTATGGGGTATCAGATCGAAATTACCGTTTGGCTTTATCGTGTTGATCTTTACCATTACCTCTTCGCCGGGCACGTATGGCTTACGGACGTTGCTGGAATGTATGAGACCTTTGGTCTGGTCGTTCAGGTTGACGAAAACGCCGAAATCCGCCAGGTTAGCGACCTTTCCGAGATAGGTCTTGCCGATGTCAAGGTCGGATACGTCGCAGGCAGGGCCGAGCTTGAATACGGGACGCATGTCCCTGCAGTCCGCGCAAAGGTCGTATCCCGCCTTAAGAGGCTTGCCGCATACCTGGCAGCTGGAGAGCTTCCCTGTACCCGCACAGTCCTTGCATTTCTCGCGCACCTGTATCTTGCCGCTGCCTTTGCATTTCGGGCAAAATCCGGAGAGCATCGCCTTGATGTCTTTTTCTTGCACGCTCATCAGGTTAACGCTTTTCGCCGCTTTGCCGGTCCCATCGCACTGCTCGCAGGTTTGTTCGTCTTTAATATGATAGCCTTTACCCAGGCATGTTGGACACTCAATACTCATGATGATGACCTGTAAATTTTATTCTTTTACTATAATATCTAAGAGTTCTAAGAGATTTTATTACAAAATCCTTCCTGTTGTGCACACCTTCCGCAAAGATGGGAATGTGTGAACGAGCACAATTGACGCGCTGATAGAATATCAACTTCACCCTAGAAATTAAAATCCCGTAAAAAAATTTTTATCATTTAGGGTTTAATATATTATTAACGGAGGCATAAGATTGGCATCCATAAGCAACATGGAGAAAGAAGTACTGTTATACCTTAAAGCAGCACTGGCAAGAGAACAGCTGGACGGTGTAAGCGCAAGAGAGATCGCGGACAACATAGACGCCAGGATAGAGGACGTCATCGCTGCCAGCGAGAAACTGGAGGAGACCAACCTGGGCAACATCAGATCAAGAGAAGTCGAAAAGGACAGGGTAAAAGGGCTGGTCATTGAGATCACCAGCCAGGGCCTTCAATATCTGGCAAAAGAAGGTCTCGTGCCAAAATAGGCTATTGGTGATCGATAGAACCGTTTCTTTTTTGAAAGATATTTGATCCGTTAGATGAAAAGCTTATATTGTTATCGAATCCCCATATCCGATAATTTTATAATGAATGAGTAGCACTGTATTGCTGCTAGAACAAATTTTTGGGCCTGTGGTCTAGTCGGTTATGACGTCGCCTTCACACGGCGGAGGTCAGGGGTTCGAATCCCTTCGGGCCCACTCATTTTTAATATTTTGTCACGATCATGGTTTGATTTTTCATTGCCGTTTTGAAAATTATCCGCTTTTTTATAAATATTAATATTATTATCGAGCAAGCGGTTACCACAGAAGAGCATATATAGGATTGGGTAAAATGAAATTAAGTGATTGAATTGAACACAGAGCCAGATAGTAACTATTTAAAACTGTATATTAAGCAGTTATATAAAAAATACTTTACATCTGATTCGGGTGGAAGTAACGTTTTAATGATAGCCCTCCTTCTGGCGACCATCATTTTCTTACCAATATGGCTTCCCGTGGGCTGCATTTGCTCTCCGGTATGGGTCCCGGTCATCTTCATAGTCTCGATGATGAAAAAGAATAAGCCGGTGATAAACAGTGATGAAGATTCTGCAAGGAATGAGCTTGAAAGGACCTTGAGGGAACAGGTAAAGATCGAGGAAGAATCGGTGAGAGAAGCCTATAAGGATCTCGAGGGAGACGATAAGTTCGAAAAAGCCAGGAATTTTAACAGGTGGTAGGCGCGAGAAACTCACGCCATCTCGAGCGGATATGCCGATCAGATCATGGGAATGATCGTTTAGACGACGCGCCCGGTTTTATAAGGACCTGAAAAGTAATATGTATACGCCGGTTTATCCCGGCGGCCGATCATATCATTCCTTCATCAGATCCTTTTTAACGCATTCTGCCCCGCAATCCTCGCATTTACATCTTTCCCCGCACGGCTCCACATGGATCAGGACGCTGGCCCTCGGGAACCTTTCCTTGACGTCTTTTTCAATGTGGTCCGCAAGGCCATGTGCTTCCTCGACGCTGGATCCCCTTGAGACTACCAGGTGAAGATCGACAAACCTGTCAGAACCCGCCTTTCTTGTGCGAAGATTATGGAACCCTACGAACTGGCTCGAATGGTCGCTTATGATCTTCCTGATCTCTTCCTCTTCTTCTGCCGGCAGTTTTGTGTCTAAAAGGTCGGTAACGGACTTGATTGTCAGCTCGAAAGCGGCCTTAAGTATGAACAGAGCCACTATTATGGCTATGACCGGGTCAAGTATCGCAATGCCCGACAGTTTTATCACAACAAGCCCGGCGAATACCCCCAGCGATGTAAGCACATCTGTCCTCAGATGCCATGCATCGGCCTCGAGCGCGATGCTCTCGGTCTTCTTTGCCGTTTGCATAAGTTTTTGGGATACGAAGAAGTTCACTATGGCCGATACCAGCATTACCGCTATACCAAGTGTCACATCTTCCATCTCTACGCCATATGTGATCTTCGTGTATGCCTCTTTAATGATCAGAGCGGCCGCGACGAATATCAGTATCGCCTCTATCGTCCCGGACAGGTTCTCTATCTTACCGTGCCCGAAGGCATGCTCCCTATCGGGCGGCATGCTGGATTTTCTTACCGAAAAATAGGCTATCATCGCCGCCACAAGATCGATACCGGAGTGTATAGCCTCTGATAAAACACTTACTGAACCTATCATCAGCCCCACTGTCAGTTTCATGAACACGAGCAGCGTGTTCGAAATGATAGATAAGCGGGCTGTACTTGTCTTTTCTTTATTCAAAGCATCAATGTCAGAATTTATGTTAACCATGCTATAACCTAAACATATCGGTAAACCTTACGATATGTCACACAATATATTTAAGAATTTCGAGACAATAGGCTGGCGTACCCCAAATATCGGATAACGGACGCAGTCCAAAACAATTATAAATTATTAAATTTTAATTCCATGCCCGGCTTTGCTATAGCCAATTATGCCCTAATCGTTATAATTAATAAGTAATAGAACATTATTTAGCATATTGTTGAGGGAGAACATGGATCTTATCGATGAATTAGGCCAGGAAGAGTTGACCGTCAGGAAATTTTTGGACGAGCTGAGAGATATCAAAGGCTATACCAGCATTATCTCGAGCCTGTCCGACGAGTATCTTGAGGAGCATAACAGGACACTTTTCTATGACGGGGACATCCTGGAGTACCAGGTGGGCACGAACAGGATAGTTAAGGTCATAGTTGACGGAGACTTACTTCAAGTATTAAAGGATGGCGTGGAGTATAAGGGCGAAAAGGCGAGGGCGCTTTTCAAGAACGATAAAGAGTTCAAGAAATGGAAAAAGACGTGTGACGGCGAAGAGAACGCGCTGCTGAACGATGCCTGTGCCAGGATAGAGATATATCATGTTAATTATGTATATGCGTTAAAAGAGCTCATCCTTCCAAAAGAATATAAGTTCTGCACTGTCCAGGAGCTTATGTCCTTTATCCTGTCGCGTGATTTCGAATCGGTACAGGCCAGATATTTGCCGATGAAAGAGTGAACCGGCAATTACGATCCTCGTACCTTCTAATTTTTTTATAATAATGCCTGTTTTAGCTCAAACAGACGAAAAACTATTTCTATTTTACTAAGAGGTAGATTAACCGAATGATGGATTCTATTATGCTTATTGGGCTGGTAGCGGGAGCTCTCACGACGAGCAGTTCGATACCACAGGTAGTCAGGATCATAAAGACAAAATCGGCGAAAGACGTATCAGGCCTCTTTTTTATCATGATGGGGGCGGGGATGTCGCTCTGGCTCATTTATGGCATCATCCGGTCCGATACTGCGATAATCTTATGGAACGCGGTCAGCCTGATGTTCTGTATGGCCATACTCGGGCTCAAAAAGCTGTACGGATAAGGTCCGTAATTTTATTTTATGCCGGAAGACGGCAGAAAACCGATACACAGCCGGCATATTTTATTGTTCCTGATCGAAGGCAGGGATCTTTAAAATAAACCTGGTCCCGGACCTGTAATCTCCTTTTATACGGTCCTCGACACTGATATCGCCTTCCAGTTGTTCCATTATCATTTTAGACAGATACATGCCAACGCCTTTACCCTTAATGGTGAGCTCATCCTTTTTCATGCGGTAAAAGAGACGTTGTTTTACCTCGTCATGAATTCCCTTTCCGTCATCTGCGATGCTGACGACATAAAATCCACCATCTTTATCGATGTCTATCCAGATGGTTACCTTATCACCGGAGTATCTTATGCTGTTGTCTATAATGTTCTGAAACACTACGTGCAGCAGTTCACATCCCCGAACATATCTATTCGGGACGTGCCCGTATTCTACGGTAACGTCCTTACCGGCATTTTTCAATTCCCTGTTCAGGACGGTTTCGATAATATCGTTCAGGTCCATTTTCTTTATATCAAGTCTTGAGTTCTGTATGTCCCTCAATTTTTTTACGTTCGTGATAAGCTGGTTACTGGTATTCACTGAGCCGAGAGCATTTTGTAATAGTTGCTTTAGCTCTCCGGCATTTTCCTCAAGCATCGCCATCTCAATAAATCCCAGGATTGCCTGGTTATGATTGCTGATGTCATGGCTCATAAGGTCAAGGAAAAGCTCTGAACGCTCCTTTTCTGCCATTATTTTTTGATCTCTGGCTTTGATCTCGTCCAGCATTTTATTAGAGATGCGCGCGAGCTCGCCTATCTCGTCGTCACCCGCATCCTTAACCCTTACAGAATAATCGCCCTTTGCGACACTTTTTAAGGAATTTGAGAGCTCTATGATAGGTTCGCTTATGCGTTTTGAAGCATAGTTCCCCATAACAAAAGAGAGTAAAAATGAAAATACCAGGGTGGCGAATATCAGGAGCGTCTGATACTCAAGAGGCCGGTATATTATGCTTGTCGGGGTGGATATCACCACGCCCCAGCCAATGTTCTTAATTGGGGCATAAGCCGCGTACCGGGGCTGTTGATCCCAGCTATTCCGGTATTCGACAACGTCGCTTTTGCCTTTTAGCACTTCACGGAAAGGAAGATATGACGACAGGTTGGCCCTTTCCCTGATGAAAGACTCATTACTGTGTATAATGACCCTGCCCGTCTCATCAATAACGATAATATCGCTGGTAGCGATGACCTGTTGCCCGAGTATGCTTTCCTGAAGGTCTCCGGGTTTTATGACTGCGTTAACGATACCGATCGTCTTACCGCTTTCGTATACAGGGGATGATACCGCAAAAACATAGTCCTTTGCAGTAAAACTATAGAATATCGGAGATATGTAAGTCTTATTTCTTTTTATCGTCTCGTTAAACCATTCGTAGATCAAGACATCGGTGATATTTGTTGGCTTTGTCACATACAGTAACTTGCCTTTTTCGTCAGTTATGGCAACAAGATCAGCATTTTCCGTATTCTTCAGGAGGTTATTTGCCATAAAGGCAAGAGTCGATTCATTATATTCAAGGATAGAGTTGATGGTCTCGCGATCGGAAGCCGTTAATTCAATGTCTGATGTGACATTTCCTATATACTGGACTATATAGTTAGAAATAAAGTGGGCTTCCTGGAGGTTAGTTTCATAGATGTGGTCCTTGAGAGTCTCTCTTGTGGTAAACAGCCATATGCTTCCAAGCACAAGTACGACTATCACACAGATGGTAACAAGTATAAGAGTGATCCGCGTCCTGATCGAATTTATCCTCATTAGTAATTAATATATTATAAAATTCATTGTATTTATCCTATCCCTTATTAGCATTAAAACGTGACCATCAAACTGTTTTATGAAGGATATTTTCTCATTTTCATTACGATCTTTTAAGCAACATCGGGAATATGATATTGTTTATAATCGGGAGGATACCAGAGGTATCCCTGTTCCCTTAACGGATCGCTATAAATGATGCTTGAACCGTTTTTCTCTACCGTCGTGATATAGGAGTTGTACCTTAACCGCTTTACTTCAGGCATTGCCTCATATTTACCCAGTTCATCCTCGCTGACGCCCGCATATTTCTGAAATACATTTAAATCCGAGGCCCCCTCAAAAAGTCGATACCACTCTAGTGAGTAGGAATCCTGATCTTCTTTGATGACCAGCCACCTCGACGGATCTATAGTAGGTATTGTCTTCCCATCCGTCGTGGCATCGACATAAAATTTCAAGCCTCCGCATGCCAGCATGACAATTACGAAGATGCAGACATAAGCCTGCGGACGGTCGATCGCAGCTTTCCCGAATCTCATCAATATAATATACCCGATACTTGCCAGCATCAGTACCACGCTCGGACCGGACAGTATCCCGAGCGTGAACTTGATGTCGGTCAGCGGGTATAGCAGCGGGATCCCCGGGTATGCGAGAAAATCGAGAAAAACGTGAGAAATGGCGCCTGCTAGGACAGCGGCCAGTGAGCCGGCTTCAAAGCTCAGGGATATGCGCTCCCTCAGAAAACCCGGACCGGGAATCGTGACAGCGACGGCGAATAACACAGTGGACGTTATCACGGCTCCTGCCAGGCTATGGGTAAAGCCGCCGTGCGTGAATATGTAAAGCTGCGGGAAACTGTCGGATAATGGCCTGAACAGTACATCCACGTCGAGTATTACCGCCCCCAGAATGCCATATGGGACAAGATCTGGCTTCCTGATAAGCATAAGTGCGATAGCGATGAACAGGGCATGCGTAAAAGTGTCCACATGAAATGTTATGTCCTCCGCTTAAAAAATGTTTTTGGATTGTGCCGGACCGTTAATGTAATAATAAATTCATGCGTAATGGGTACCGTTCAAAATGCATCTTATAATCACCGAAAAGCACGATGCGGCAAATAAGATATCCGGCATTATCTTCCAGGACCGCACCACGGAGCGCATAAACGGAGTACCGGTCTACAGATCGGCATCTGCGAACAGCGCTGTCATCGGTCTTGCAGGGCATATAGTAGAGCTGGACTTCAAGCCCGAATACCGGAGCTGGAGCGCGATACCGCCAAGAAGCCTCATTAATGCCGATATACTCACCATACCCAGTAAGAAGGACATAGTCAACGCGTTAATGAAGCTGGCGCCTTCTGCTACAAAGGTCACGATCGCCACTGACTACGACAGGGAAGGTGAATTGATCGGCGTCGAGGCTTACCGCATCATCAGCAGGCTGTCGAGGGCTAAATTTGACAGGGTGAGATATAGCTCTTTTACAAAACAGGAAATAACAAAGGCATTTGCGTCGCCCGCCCCCATAGACTTTAACATGGCAGCGGCGGGAGAATGCAGGCAGGAGATAGACCTGATATGGGGCGCCGCCCTAACGAGATTCGTATCGATAGCCGGCAACAAGCTCGGGAAAGAGTTCCTATCGGTCGGAAGAGTGCAGACGCCTCTGCTTGCGATAATCGTGGACAGGGAAAAAGAGATACAGTCTTTCGTATCTAAGCCTTACTGGGAGATCGTCGCCTCATTATTAAAAGAGAAGGATACTTTTACTGCCTCGCATAAAAAAGGAAGGTTCGAGAACAAGGACGAAGCTTCCGTGATATATAAAAAGCTCGGAAAAAAGGCCATAGTGAAGAGCGTAAAGACTGACAAAAAGAAAGACCCGGCACCTGTGCCTTTTAACACGACAGAGTTCGTTAAGGCCGCCAGCAGCCTCGGGTATTCAGCGTCCAGCGCAATGCAGCTTGCCGAAGAGCTATACATCAACGGATGGATCTCATATCCGCGTACAGATAATACCGTGTATCCTGACACGCTTAACCTGAAAGATATACTGGGGTTGTTTAAGGCCAGCCCTGAATTCGCTATGAACGCGCTCGAACTTCTGGCTCAAAAGACCTTAGTGCCGACCAGGGGCAAGGTCGAGAGCAAGGACCATCCACCCATATATCCGGTCGCATGCGCGAAAAGGTCAGAGATGGACGATAAGCACTGGAAGCTCTATGAGCTGGTCGTCAGAAGGTTTTTCGCAACATTATCGCCCCCGTGCGAATGGGAGACCATAAAAGCCGAGATAGACATAAGCGGCGAGCAGTTCGGCTCAGACGGAAAAATGCTTTCATTTCCCGGATGGAGAAAGTATTACCCTTACGGCATGCCGAAAGATGAGCTCCTCCCGCCCATAAAAGCAGGGGATATTCTTGACGTTAAAAAGATAGACCTGCTTGAAAAGAAGACTGAGCCTCCAAAGCGTTACGGGCAGGGTAAGCTTGTACAGATGATGGAAGACCTGGGACTGGGCACAAAGGCGACAAGGCACGAGGCGCTAAATAAGCTTTATAGCCGCGGATTTATAGAAAAGAACCCGCCGCAGCCGACGGCCATCGGGATCACACTCATAGATGCGTTAAAGTCGCACGCTACAGCCATCACGACTCCGGACATGACCAGCGCGCTGGAGCGGGACATGGACGCCATTACGGATAGCAGGATGAAGAAAGACGATGTCGTTTCCGAGTCAAAGAAGATGCTCCACAAGGTATTCGATCAGCTTGAATCGAACAGATCTGAGATATCAAGGGCCATAAAGAGGGGTGGCGCCCTGGACAGCGAGATCGGGCCGTGCCCGAAATGCGGGAGCCCCCTTCTTATAAGGGAGACGAAGGCCGATAAGAAAAAGTTCATAGCATGCAGCGGCTTTCCTGACTGCCGCAACACATATAACCTGCCTCCGGGAACCATAAAGTTTGATAAGGCCGTATGCGAAAAGCATAAACTACACCTTATAAAGGCGACTCCGCCTTCCACTAAGGATAGGGAGGGCAAGACAGTCAGAGGCAAGTCATATACATACGGATGCCCTGCCTGCAAGAAAGAAGAGGCCATATCATTTGCAGTGCCGGTCATAAAAAAATGATCGGCAAACAGACCTTAACTTTTTTGATCCATAGATTTTTGGATAGGCTATTGTCGCATATCCCTATCCGGCGATGTGTTCACGAGGGCGCAAAAGAAGTCGTTTGGGGCGCCCGTGCGAGGGGACTTACATATGGATTCGATCCCTGGTTTCAGAACAATTTACAAAACCCAGTATATGTTAGCCGTTATAAAAGCCCATTTTTTATAGAATATTTAGAGGTATATGGCTGAATATATGTAGCATCTACCCGGATACATCGCCACCATCAAGTCACAATACAGTCAGCATTGCCTTCTTTAGTATTAGCAGAGCTTTTTAGACCACATATATAGCAAGGTATAAATACAGGTTATGATATATGTCAGATTGACCTATGTCAAATGGACATAAGTCCAAATAGAATATGTCAATCTGAACTATAATTAAAAGGAGAGAATAAAATGGTCGATATGGATCTCGTCATCCTTGGCACGCTGCTTGCAGGGCCCGCTCACGGGTACCAGCTCAAGCAAAAGATCGAGGGCAGCTTTGGAAGCAAATACTTCAAGATAAGTAATAGCTCCCTCTACCCGAAGCTTACGAAGCTAGAAAGCGACGGCTTCATCGAAGGGAGACGGGAGCCGCAGGAAAAGGTCCCGGACAGGAAAGTGTATTACGTCACGGATGCGGGCATGAAAAGATTACAGGAGCTCGTGGCGACGCCGATAAAGCCCGGAAGCTCGCCGGGGTCGGAAGAGTACGAGTTCATGCTTCATGCGGTTTATTTTAACCTCATTTCAAAAGAGCAGAGAAGTAAAGTGATAACGCCCATCTATGAGAGTAAAAAGGCAGAGCTTAAAGAGGCACTTGAAAAACGTGAAAATCTCGGACCCCATATGCCTGGCTTTCCGCTGGCAGTGCTTGACAACGGCATAGAAATGCTAAAGATCAGCGTCCGTTTTTACGAGACGCTCCTGGAAATGGATTAAACGTGAGGTATCGTGTATGTTGGATATTTCATTCAAGAACATGTGGCAGAGAAGAACAAGGACGCTTCTCACCATTGTAAGCATTGCTGTATGCATAATGCTTTTTATCGTCCTTTCGACAGCGACTTTCTACATGAACAAGTCGTTCACGGATTCAATGGGCAAATTCGCGGGCCAGATGTACGTCAAATCGCCTTCGCCGATGTCTGCGGCCAGCGCCGAGTTCCCGCCAGTATCCTCAAGCCTGCCGATGGAAAAGGCCGGAGCGATACTGGCGCTTGACGGCGTCGATAAGGAAAAAAGCGCAGCACTGCTGCTTATCAGCCTGGTGCCTTCGCAATTCCAGAACGGCCCGCCCCAGGTAATGGCGGTAGGTATACCTGAGGGTAGTGAAAAAGCATTTTACTCCGATGTAAAGTTCTCCGAAGGCTCCGGCACGTTCACGGCAAAGGACCAGGCGATACTCGGAAGCGAAGCGGCAAAATACTATAATGTAAAAGCCGGCGACAGGCTCGCATTAATGAATAAAGAGCTTGACGTCATAGGCGTGGCCGAGAGTTCGGAGTCCCTGATCACTAACGGCATGGTAATGATACCGTTATCGACGGCACAGGATATGTTCAACAGGCCTTCGGTCACGACAGTGCTGCTGGCGCCGGTATCCATAGATAGCACATCGGAGCTTGCATCGAAGGTCAGCGAAAAGTTCCCGGAACTTGAGGTCATGACCCAGAAGGAAATGATGGAAGCCCTGGAGAAGATGATGGCCCAGACAAAGACGTTCATGGGAATGATCAACATGGTCATGCTCATCGTCGCTGGCGTGGTCACCCTGATGGTAATGATAATGTCAGTATCGGAAAGAACGAAGGAGTTAGGCATGCTGCGTGCTATAGGGGCAAGCAGGAGCAAGATACTTGTGATGGTCATGGAAGAGTCGCTGATCATCTGCCTGGCAGGAGCCGCTTTAGGTATACTGCTATCCTTCCTGCTGATGAAGGCCATGTTCGGGGGCGCGTTCGCATCGATAGAGATCATAACGCAGGCAATACTGTTCATGACCACTATAGGAGTGATAGCGGCACTTTACCCGGCCGTCAAAGCATCAAAGATACAGCCTCTGGAGGCGTTACGCTATGAGTGAGACTATCCTTGACATTAAAAATGTAAAGAAGCACTATAAGATGGGCAACGTCACAGTGGAAGCACTTAAAGGCGTTGACGTATGCCTGAAAGATAAAGAGTTCGTATCGGTGATCGGGCCGTCGGGCTGCGGAAAGTCCACGCTGTTAAACCTGATAGGATGTCTTGACAGCCCCACGGAAGGCAGCATATCCATAAACGGTACCGATGTGTCAAAGATGAGCGAAAAGCAGCTCACTGACATAAGATGCAAGAACGTTGGATACATATTCCAGAAATTCTACCTGCTGCCGTTCCTCACGGCGCTTGAGAACGTCGAGCTGCAGGCGAGGCTGGCCGGAATGAAGGACAGTAAGAAGAAAGCCGAGGAAGCCCTGAAGCTTGTCGGGCTTGGAGACCGTATGAACCACCTGCCGAAAGAATTATCGGGCGGCCAGCAGCAGCGTGTAGCCATAGCCAGGGCGATAGTGAAAGATCCGAAACTGCTGCTCGCGGACGAGCCTACTGGTAACCTTGATACGGCCATGGGCGCACAGATAATGGACGTCTTACGGTCATTAAATGAAAAAGGCCTTACCATCCTGATGGTAACTCATAATCCTGAGCTGGCGGCGATGACCGACAGGGTGATCAAGGTCAGGGATGGCCGTATAGACCTGAACTAAGGCCATTCCATTTTTACTTTTTTAACATGTCCCAACAATTTGATATAAAACTTTAGGCATTGAATATATGCTATGCTTGAGATTTTTTGTGATTCGTCGTTCAATGAAAAGGGGCCCTCGTTCATAGGCTGCGTGGTCATGAAGGACTGCATGGAAGTTCACCAGTCAACGACGAGGATCGTGCCGGACCCTGCCAGTAACCTGGATTCTGAGCTATCCGCGATAGGCCTGGCATTGTCGATAGCTAAGATATTTTCGAATGGGAATGAGCTGACCATGATCTATAATGACTCGACGGAAGCCGTTAAGGAATATATAGGCAAGGATACTGGAAATATCATTATAGACTACAGGTCCAGGGATGACGTGCACCAATCAGTGGCGGACAGGCTTTCTAAAAAGTTCCAGCAGTCCAGGGTAGAGACATTTGATCTTTGTAAGAAGCCGGTCGAATCCTTCACCCCGGAGATCCTGAAGGACATCGCCCAAAATAAAAGAACGGTAGTATTTCTTGAAAAGGACCCCGTCGAGACCACCAATACAAAAACATGTTATGTGCTTTTCATAAGGAATATCGATGGGACCCTGTCGAAGGACAGGAGATACTATGCAAGATCTGGCGAGGTCAAGAACATCAAAGTGGCAAATGACATATCGGCTGACCTTACGGATCCCGGCGTGCTTGACGGGCTGGAGAGTAAAAGAGTAGATCTGGATGGTTCTTATTTCCTGCTCACAGACGAAACATGGGGACTCCGGATAAAGGGGGGCGAATCGTACTCCATATTGCCATGCGGCATAGACCACCGTATCATATGCCATGAAGTTGACAGAACGCCAAAAAATCTTTTTGACAGGGCTGCCATATTCTTAAAAGAATGACATGCGGAAAATTGAAGCTTATCCGCCTTTATGAAAACAGGGTAAAATTACTGTATCACTCCTCTATCTTTTCAAATAATGCCTTTTCAGCCCCGCATAGAGGACATGTCCAGTCATCGGGCAGGTCTTCGAACGCTGTGCCGGGAGGCACTGGATATTGCGTGTCTCCGTCAGCGGGGTCGTAAACATATTCGCAGATAGTACATCTCCATCGACTCATATCCTGTCACCCCTCTACCTTTTCAAATAAGCTTTTATCCGCACCGCATACCGGACATACCCAGTCGTCAGGGAGGTCTTCGAATGCCGTTCCCGGCTCAATGCCGCTGTCAGGGTCTCCCACAGCAGGGTCATAGATATACTGGCATAGAGTGCATATCCAACTATCCAAGTTTTATCCTCCGCATCATTAAATATTATATAATTTTATTTTAATAAGTTATATTTTTTATCGGTGAAAAGCTTATGGGCGTACTATCAAGCAATGGGAAACTATTTTGTTAATAAGGTAGTTATTAGGAGAATATGGCAAAGAAAAGTTCGCGACCAAAGGCCAAGCAGGGAAAAATTGACGACAGGACAAGGTGGATACTCATCGCGGCTGCCGTGATCAGCTTCGCAGGAACGTCCTATTTGATCCTGAGCGCATAATTGGATGGTCAGGCTATAAAGTCCATATGTATGGTCATTTATTCTTCAATGCTCATGGATACAACGTCGCGTGATGGGGAGGGAATATTTTGAGAGACTGGGATGTCTGGCAAAAACATGTAAATTATAACACAATAATCGGACTGGCATGTGAGATCCCTGAAGACACGATAGAGTTGCTCGAGAAAGTGGGGTTCATAGTTGATGACGGCTCAAAGCCGCCGGTAAAGGCGGGGCAGCTTTTCCTGTTACATGTAAGGGACCTGGATAAAAAATATTACTGGAAAAAATACGAAGAGTATAAGAATAAATACGGCGGCGAAGAACCCAGGCCTGTCCACATCGAAGAAATGCCCGAACTTATCATCAGGTTCCTCGGCAATGCGAAATTTGAGCAGTGCATCGACATTGCTAATTATACGCTAAAAGTCCTTGGAGAGAATTAATACTCTCCGGCAATGATCTTTTTATAATTTTGTTTTACGCGGAGGAGCCCGGGCTTCCGGCGGAGGCTTACGATAACAGGTAGGATATTGTGGCTATGGCTATATCGATAACGACTATGAAGAACAATATCATAAAGCCCCACTCGAATACGCGGCTTGTGATGACATTACTGAATATCAGGGTCACTATCATCAATGGTATCAATATCAGCATGGAATATCCCGAAATGCCAAATATCCATTGAGCCGTGGTCTCGCCCTCATACTGCACGATATTATCTGCAAGGCCGGTGACACCGAAATACGCCATCAGCACACAAAAAAACGCTATAGATATTACCGATAGCCATAAAAAGACATCATAATAGATCTGCTTGTTCACCATAGTATTCACGCGGCTTTTCGATACAGGAACGTAAAATTATTTTCCGTTCAATCATCATATATTTTCTCCGGATATATCTATTTCCCGGGCGTTTAGTATACATGTAAAAAATCAAATATCACTTATAAAATAACTTATTTTTACATAATACATGCATTTAAAGGTCTATTACATAATATAAAAGCCAATTATTGACATATTTATCCCATAATGGCCATTTTCATTTTATCATCTAAAAATAACTTATTTTTAATCCATAAAATAAAAATTAATCGAAAATTTGACTTTAAATGTATCAATGTTTAATAATATGGTGCTTATACTACTTTATAGTGGGTATAGTTCAGTAACGTTGAGGAGGGTATAAATGGGTGATTTGAAAAGGCTATTGGTCACCATAGCTTTAGTGTACCTTTTTGTGACTATCACGCCTTTGGCTGCGATGGCAAGGCTGGAACTGGCGGGAGAGATAAGAGCATTTGATGTTATCGCAGGCAATCAGGCGATGTTCAACAAGCCCGCTATCACCCTTTTTCACCAGCAGACCCTTGCCACTAACGATAAAGAGGCCCTCAGCATATCTTTTTCGGATATACCCGCGGATGAGGATGCACAGGCAAGCTGTACCGACCTTGCCTACCCTAATATCATCCAGAATTCAGAGGGATCGATGGCAGCGACCAGCACAGGCGGTATTTTTGTTAACTGGAACTATGTGGACTTTATCAATAACGGGGGAGGCATATTAAGCTCCGATGCGACCGCATGTCACCCGTTCGCTTCCGATGTGCCGGTAGGATCAAATCTCTGGTTCCCGTACTTGAGAACGATGGAACCGGAACAGATCAAGCCTGATCAGTCGATGCTATATGATAACCCCGGCAGTAAGTCCATAAAAATGGTATTTGATCCGACCATAGGTAATACTTTCAAGCCGATAACTGCCGTATCCGGCTGTGAAGCGGGTCCCTTCGGCACATGTGCTATGCGCCTTGAAGATAAGACCATATGCGAATTCATAGGAGGCTGCGGCCGCGAACAAATAGGCAACATGTCCGCGCTCGAAAGAATGTGGTGGAACGCGCATGCCGGCAGCAGGATGGACATCGCATATAAGGGCAATATGTCCTTACCCACGCAGTTAGCTCCGCTGGAAGACCCGTATAAGATAATACCGCACGGCAATCATACTAAGATCCTTACATGTGCGCTTAACATGACAAAGCCCGGTAAAAAATTACCGACAAAATTGTGGGATATATGAGCCATGAGCAGGATGGGTCCCGCTTTAAGATTTTATAAAAAATTGTCATGGTTAATGTATGCAAAATAGAATACATGAAGGTGCAACGATTATGGTTAAGATGATCAAAGGTCTGATGATAATCATTTCATTCATTTTAATCATAAATCAGTTTATGAGCTTAACGGCATTTGCACGCACTGACCAGGCATTCGAGGTAAGGAGCATGGATGTGGTCCTTGGGGGCGAGTGCCACAGGACAAGCCCTTCACAGACTCTTTTTCATCGCCAGGTGCTTCAGGAGACGAACAAGGACGCGCTTGTGATAGATTATTCAGAGGATTTTCCCCTGAAAGATAGCGGGTGTTCAAACAATATCATCCTTCCGAACGCCGTCCAGACATCTGACGAGTCGATAGCGGCCGAGCAGTGCGGGTTTTACCGCGCCAACTTCTGCTACTGCGCGTTCACTAACATAGGGTCGATCTGCATAGGCGGATGCGCTGCTCCCGGCCAGGGCGTCAGTTCAGGACAAATGATCGGTTCGGGCATAATTTATCCATATATGATACCCATCAGGTCGGATATGTTCAGTATGATGGCCGCTCCGGATGTTACAGGCCCTGCTTTCGATAAGATTGAAGGGATCGTGCCGGACCGGACAGGTATCAATGCCACCGGATCGAATATCACCGGACAAGATGCCCCCGTTTTTAACGACACAGCCTTTGCACCGGCAGTGTCGATGGACATGGGCTCTTTAGACGTGTCCTTTAAGGCAGGGAATAACACCACGAGTGAAAATAAAACACAGCCGGAGAAACCGGTTAAGCCGGAATCAGGGAAGTTCGAGGTCCCCAGCCCTTACCAGAAATATGAAAAGGCGACAAGCGAAGAGATAGCGGGCATGAACGGACTGGAAAGAATGTTCCGTAATTCCCATGTCGGCAGTAACCTTTATAGAGCCGGTATCGGGACCGTCGCAGGACCGGTATGGATAGCCCCGGTCGAAGACCCGTGGGTACTGATCAAACCGTTTAACAGGACCATAGTGTATAAAGATACGCTGGGCATGACAAAGCAGGGTACGGTGCTCACGAGAAAGTTCTGGGACCTGTAATATTTCCTTTAAACTTTAACCCGTTTGTGCCGGGTCATTTCATTATCCGGGATGTTATTCTATAGCTTTAAAAAAGATTTGTGTATCCCGCCTGTCATACATAAGTTAAAAGGTATCATGTACTCGTGATAAGATCATGGGTTAGGTTATCGGGCATCTGAGGCGCTAAACTAGAATATTTAAGCCGTTAAGACAATCAGTATCAACCAGAAGTGACGTGCCAAAAAAGGAAATATGAAAAAACGAAAATTGTGTTTTATCTTATAGCTGTCTGCCGGAAAATTAAAATAAATGTCAGGCCTGGCCAGCCTTCGACGCTTTGCCCGTTTTTTTAGACTGCTTGATATTGACCGGGACATAGACGAAAGCCAGCAATATCATTAACGTCAGAACAAAGAAGTACATCGGGTTCATGCGCATGTCGAACAGTAGCCATAGTGTCGGGAAGATAGTCGCCAGTATGACAAAATCGATTCCCGTCAACATCAATGCTGTCTTGAAGTCCTGAAGCATCGCCACCACGAAGAAGCATCCCAGAAGCAGCCACATACACTGCACATATGATATCAGCGATAAAGACGGTAGAACATCAAGAGGTACGCCAAAGAAGTACATGATGACCATAAAGACTAACAGCAGGGTAATACTTATCAGTTCCAGTCCTATGGAGGCCAGTATCGAAGAAGAAGGCCTGGCCGTCTTCTTTGCCGGCCTTTTTACAGGAGCGGCCTTTTTAGATATCGCAGGCCTGGCCGGGGCCTGAACAGGCTTTGATACGGGACCGACATCGATATCCTGCGGAGAGGGCAGGTCCAGAGATAGATCGGGAGCCGGTAAATCGAGATCTCCCGCGGACATATCAAGGCCGATGTCAGGTAAGTCATTATTTGATGCCATAGTCACACCATTATAAACATCATTACGTTCGTCTTTTTGAACAAAATGGCCTGAGCCATTGGACAATTATTACTGTTTGTCCAATACCTATAGGTTAAGCCATATTTATAAATATTTAGGAGCAATAATGGAAATAAATTGTTAAAATTAAAAAATAGTAATTTTAAAAGGATAATTTCAATTCCAGAATTAAAAAAATGAAAATATCAGCTATTTAGTTTATCAAGGACGTTAGCCCTTAGGATACATTTTCTGGCCTCTTCTTCCATGCCCAGTCCATGAAGTATGACTGCCTTGTTCATAAGAGCATCGGAATAACGCTTATCGAGTGCTATTGCCTGATCGATGAATTTAAGGGCCTCTTCATCCCTGCCAAGCCCGTAAAGCACGATGCCTTTATTGTTCAATGCTTCCTTATCCTTCGGGTTGATCTTTAACATCATATCAAAGCATTCTATAGCTTTTTGATGTTCTCCGAGGTTCACAAGCATCATACCCTTATAGTTTATGGCACTGCGGTATTCGGGCATGATCTCGATGACCTCATCAAGAAGCTTCAAGGGCTCGTCAAAATCGCTTGCGTCTGATTCGCCCGCCTCCCTTTTTTGCACGGCCGCCTCAAATTTTTTTACGGCCACATTAAACATATCGCGGACCTTAACTGCGATCTCCTCGACACTTGCATCCTTCGCTATGCCTGTCTTTTTATCTGCCGGCTTTTTTATCTCCTTAGATCTTGCCGGTTTTTTCTTAACATCACTATCCTTGCTCACGGACTTTTTAACCATCGCTATCCCTCGATAAAACAGAAACTATGTAGTAGCCGATTGCCTATAAAGCTTATCAGACGTCACCGGTAAAGTTGGACAGGCTTAAATGCCTCTTTTTTAATGGCGCCGCCTCGATATCCAGCTTATCCCTGATGTCGCGCGCGAACTCCTTATCGAACCCGTGTAAGGTAAACACAAGGTCTGGACTTACTTTTTCGACAAAGCCGATCAGCTCGGAGTAATCCGCATGGTCCGATAGCGGAAATGCCCTGTCGACCCTCATCGCATATTTATGCCCGTCATCAAGGGCCCAGCCCGAAACTGACGCAGACTTTGCCCCGGCCTTAAAGATCTTTTTGATCTCCGGCGAGTTCCTGGAACCGGATGGAGCCACCACTACATCTGGCCCTTTAAGGTCTTCAGGCAATGGCATCGCAGAGATGTCAAGATCGAACTTACCGAGTGTCCGGTTGATCTCAATAACGGACCTGGACGCATAAACAGTATATCCCGACAGTGCGCTGATGACTTCCTGGGCTTTACCGAAGGAATAGGCATAGATGATAGAGTTCAGCCCTCTCGCAGCGTTATCGTCTATCCAGTCCTTTATTTCGCCGAACACTTCTTCAGTGGGCGGAAAAACATATTTTTCCCTTCCGAATGTCGATTCCATTATGAGGACATCGGCCTTAACGGGCTTTGCGCCATCGGAAAAATACTTTTTTCTCGTATTAAAGTCCCCGGTATAAAGGATCCTTTTATCCCCGTTTATCAAGAACATGGACGATCCGGGGACATGCCCGGAATCATGCAGCGTGACGGTTTCACAGGAACATGGGCCGCATGGAATACTTGAGCCAGTCCTTGCCTCTATCAGAGACCGGGTGATATCGGAACAGATTATCGCAGGGGAGTTAAATGAGGACGGCACGTGGTCAAAATGAGCATGTGATATCAGGTTTATACAATCCCTGACGCACCTTTTCGGGTCGAGCCTGTAGCCCCTTCCGGAGTACACCGATATGCCGTTATCGAGATAGATCATTTTTCCTCGGTAGTAGCGTGCCTTATGAAATTAAATATATTTCGGCATCGAAACTGCATTATAGGAAAATTAGAGGAGTTTACATTCATTGATGCCATATTCTTAATATATAATCTATAATCTGCCTTTTTTATAAAGGATAACAGGTTTTAAAACCACAAAAATCTTTTATTTAGCAAAAGATTTATATATTGTCTTTTTTAACTAGTATATAGTCGAAATATAACGAATTTTCTTTAAAGGAGGTGTACGATGAAAGAACTTCCAGTTGCATCCGTCGACAGGATAATTAGGAACGCAGGCGCTGACAGGGTCAGTGAAGACGCAAAAGAAGCTCTTGCGACCATTTTAGAAGACTACGGCACAAAAGTATCCGTCGAGGCAATAAAGCTTTGCAGGCATGCAGGCCGCAAGACCGTAAAAGAAGAAGACATTAAGCTAGCTTCTCAGAGACTTCATTAATATTACCGGACAATGCCGCCTATGGCGGTTCACTGTCCATCTTTTGTTTTTAATATCTTATTTAAGCTTACCTTTTTGATTTTAAATGAATTTCTGACTTTTTACATGGATGATAGCGCCGTAATGGTTCGTTCCCGGGGTCGGCAAGTTTTAATGTACAGCCATTCATGAAGCGAATGATGCGTAAATGTTCATATTTGTTAACCACGAAGCGCACGAAGGCGAGCAAAGAACACAAAGGACTCTTTTAGAAAATTAGTATATATATTAAAAAAATTAGTGTACCTTATTCGCCTTCGTGCGCTTCGTGGTTAAAAATAGTCCGCATATTCTTCATTTCATAGATCAGTAAAGGTATAAAGCTCAGTAATCGTATAGCTAAGCGATTATAATCTTCTCTAAAAACCACGAGATTATTGAACGAGAAATAAGATAGAGCTAAAAAGATAAATGGATCAATTCCCGTGCCTTTTCTCTATACCTTTGACCAGGGCGGTTATCGTATCGTTCACAGGCGTCGGGATCCCGAGCTTATGCCCGATCTCGCTGACCTTGCCGTTCAGCACATCGATCTCGGTGGGTTTTTCCTTTGAGATGTCCTGGAGCATTGAGGACCGGTTATTGTAGGTATCCTTTATGACCTTAAAGGTCTTATCGACAGGATCAACATCCGTTTTTATGCCTGATGCCGCGGACACACGCCCAGCCTCTTCTACGGCAGACACTACAAGTGATCTTAGTGAAGGGACCTCAAGAAGCATACCGTTCTTCAGGCCCGTAATGGCAGTGATCGCGTTGATGCCCACGTTCGCATATAACTTTTCCCACTGGGCCGACCGTATATCTTCCGCGACCCTGGCTTTTAGTCCCGAAGACTCAAGTATTTTTACGACTTCGCCTAGCCTTGCGCTCACATCATTTTCGATAGAGCCAAAAACAGTCTCGGTATACCCTGCCACAGATACGGTGCCGGGCCGGACGAACGTCACGCCGCTATATGATACGCCTATCCCTACATGCCCTTTTCCGAGCTTCGATGCAGCGATCTCATCGCACCCGAGGCCATTATGGATAATGATGACCACGGTATCGGGCTTAAGGGGAAGATCACTTATTGCCGACTCTACATCATAGGATTTAACGGCCGTGAACACTATATCGGATAAGGGAGGGCTTGATGACACATCCGGGTTAGCCTGTTTCTCGATCTGGCCTTTGATATTGATACCTTTTTTTAGGGTCTCAACATCTTTCTCTCGACATACTATTGTCACGTCGTATCCTGCGGCAGACATCATACCGCCATAGAACGTGCCAAGCGCCCCCGCGCCAATTACTGTGATCTTCATGCTGAAAATGTTTGATCGATTAATATTATATTATTTTCCCCATAACCAAAATTAAAAAAAATAAAAAAAAGTCGTCCCCCCGGTCGCAGATATTAATTAGGAGTAATTGATTCGATCTTAAAGACATCCTTGAAACGTTCTTCGTTAAGCTTTAAACGAATCTTAGGCCGGCCATATGGCGTCTTCACGCTCTCTTCGTATAGCAGTCCTATCTTTTCCAGGAAATCCTTCCGTCTTGAAAAGGTAGCTTTTGAGGCCACCTTCGAATGCTCCCCCCACGCTACAACATCGTAGAATAATTCGTTATTGCGAGCCGCTGCCAGCAAAATGATAGCGACAACGTCGATGGTATTCGATTTTAATATCGTATACCGTGGGTCCGACAGTAGTTTACTGAAATTTATGAAATCCTGAATTGTGTTGTGCCCCAGATACTGTGGCATAGATTCCGTCGGTTCCATGCTATAGGAATATATAGCTGATAATATAACTATGTTTTGCTTAATAATAAAAAAATAAACATAGATATATAAAGCTACCTTTAAAAAAATCAGCTATAAGTTTATTATCGGTTACCCCGGAAAATTTTGCTTTGTTTTGATTGGCTAAGCTATATGAGCGGTATTGCCCCCCCATATTAAATTGTAATATCTTGGATAAAAAGGTTATGTTAATTGCATCTCCAGCCTGCTGTAGAGCTGGTTCAATACGCTTTCGCGAGCGTCCACCAGGACGCGGATGCACGGCTCATTGCCGCATCTGCCGTACTCGACGTTCTTGACGATGGCGACATTATAAAGCCATGATAATATGGAAAGCCCTTCTTCTGACCGGGGTAAAATGACCTCCTCGGATATCCATTTTGGAAGATATTTTGATATTGCGGATTTCAGGTCGTCAAGTCCTTCGCCTGTCCTTGCGGAAATATATACAGGGCTGGGAGCCAGGTGTTTTATGGCGTCGCAGCGCTCCTCAAGTTCCTCTTCGCCTATCCTGTCGCATTTATTTAAGGCAGTTATGACCGGTATCGGCCCTATTTCCTCCCACAGGGTATCGTGGCAGGTCACAAGTTTTTCGACGATGACTTTCGCCGGCTCGCTTGCATCGACGACCAGAATGACGATGTCCGCCTGATAGATCTCTTCAAGCGTGGAACGGAAAGCTTCGACCATGAAGTGCGGCAGGTCTTTTATGAACCCGACTGTATCGGTTAGCAAGACTTTACGGCGGTCCACCTCTAAAAGCCTGGTCGTAGGAACTAACGTAGTAAATAATTGATCCTTCGCGACCACAGACTCGCCGACCAGTGCGTTCATGAGAGTGCTCTTTCCGGCATTCGTATATCCCGCAAGCGCCACCATGTCGAACCCGCGCTCCTTTCTCTGCCTTCTTGTCTGCGCCTGGCGCTTTCTGACTATCTCAAGCTCCGCCTCGATCTTTGCTATGCGGCCCGTGATCTCGCTCTCGTAAATATCGGCCTCATATCTGCCGAGCCCTTTGAATCCGGGCTGCTCGCCCCTTCTGGCCAGAGTGACTTTCATTCGGGCTTTCGGGCGCTCATAGATGAGCTTTGCAAGCTCTACCTGAAGCCGGGCTTCTCTCGTCCTGGCGCGGCTCGCGAATATTTCCAGGATGAGATGGAACCTGTCGATGACCTCGACCTTGTAAAGGCTTGAAAGATTGTATATCTGGACAGCGCTGAGCTTTTCGTCGAATACGACCTTATCCGGCTTTCTTTCGCGGACAATTTCGGCTATCTCGTGTGCTTTGCCCTTTCCGACACAGTAAGCTTTATCCGGAGTCCTGTACTGCGTCACTTTTTCAAGCACGTCGTAGCCCGCGGAGTGCGCCAGCTCTTCCAGCTCATCCAGCGTCGCTCCCTTATCTCCCGGGTCTATCCTTTTTACTAGTATGGCGCCTGGTATCTCTACAACTCCTGGATCATTCTATGTGCGGCCAGAGAGGCGTGATGCGCTATCTCAATGGCTTTTCGCTCACCTATACTTTCAGCATATTTAAACTTTCTACCTAAAATAGCTTCAACTCTCCATTCTGGCAAATTATAGAACTCGCCGGGCTCTGTCACTATCACTCCCCCGAACTTAGCTGAAGAGCGCAAAACGAGTTCAGATATGACATCTATAGATACCTCGTCGGAAATGCTCTTTATCATCTTCATGTCGTCTATTTTTTGGACGTTAAAAGGCGACAGGACCGCCGACACTGCCACGCATACAAGGCAGTAACGGCCGTCGGGAAGCTTATGCCGTCCGGAAATATCAACTGCGACAGCTCTCAAATGACTACATCCGTTACATTATAGTGATGCGAGCCCTGCTCAATGCGTCCCCGATCATCTTATCAAAATCGACCTGCTCGCTTTCCATCTTCATTATTTCCTCGATCCGGCCATGTATCGCGGGATGTTTCGGGACGGCCTGGCAGCCCATTGCCGGCCTGACAGAGATGTCAAGGGTGCCGATCCTTTGAGCCATGTCGACTATCTCGTTCTTATCAAGCCCTATCAGGGGATGATATATCGGAAAGTCGATACCATGGTGTTCTATCAGAAGGTTCTCCGACGTCTGGGAGGCCACCTGGCCAAGCGACGATCCGGTTATGATGCCGTGTGCGCCTTCTTTTTTTGCTATCTCGATCGCGACTTTATACATCATCCTTTTACAGAACACGCACGTATACCTTATATTGCCTCTTTCCCGGAACGTCCTGAGGCATTCCCCGTGAGGCACCTCATAGACCTTGAAGTCGTGACCGGGAGACCATTCTTTTAGCTTCCTTATCGTATCGATAGCTTTTTGAGTATATGCCTCATCGACATACTGCTCATTGTTGAAGTACACGGGTATTATTTCGCAGCCCCGCCTCATCATCATCCATGCGGCCACAGGCGAGTCAATGCCGCCCGATACGAGAGCGACCATCTTGCCCTGGCTGCCCAGCGGCATGCCTCCGGTGCCCCTTATGACCCCGGTGAAAATATATGACCGCTCCTCGCGTATCTCGACGAATATTTCATGGTCGGGGTTTTTAAGGTCTACTCTCGGGTGCCTGTCCTTTATGGCCTCCCATACGGCATCTCCGCATTTTCTCCCTGCGTCCTGTGAGGTAAAATCATGCGCTCCCGCCCTTCTTGCATTGATCGCGAAAGACTCCCCATCCTTTATGACCTCTTTTCCGATGGCTGCCGCGACTTTGCAGGATTCTTCCAGCGTAGGGCCGGTGGTTATGACCGGGCTTGTCGAGACGACCCCGAATACATTGCTTATGACCGCAGGAGCCCTTTTGTCTTCGCTTATAACGTATATGCGGCCCCGCTCCCTGACTATTTCCTGATATTCGATCTTATGAAGATCGAGCATCGCCTCAATGTTCTTGATGAGTATCTTTTCATACTTGTTCCGGACCTGCTCGCTCTTGATCGCAAGCTCGCCATACCGCACCATTACGGTATCATACTTCAGATCTTCCATATTACCAAGATAAGTTACACCCTCATTGCAATAAAGCGTTACGTTTGCGCGATAATTCCATAATGACCGCTTTTTTACCGAATATTTAGAGATCTACCGCTTAGTATTAAGCAAGCATTTAAAATTAAAGTTGTATTATAGAATTGATAGTATATATTGGGGGCGAAACTTGTTTTTTAAGTTAAAAAAGTTGAAAACGATCGCAATGATCATAGTCATTTCGATCGTATTACTATCCTTGATCAGTATCATACTATTAGGTGCGGCTGATGATGAGGCAACTGGAAGGGTCAGAATAACTGTGGAAGACCAGAATGGAAATCCCCTTTCAGGCGCTAACATATATATTTATAATGGCTCTCCCTCCCCCGTGCGTACGGATACTACTGGTGCTAACGGAGTATCGACAATAAAAGACTTGCCTGTAGGAAGTTATAGTGTAACGGCTGAATATAAAGGCAGCCAAAACTCAGATTCATTCAGCATTACCGCAGCGAGTCTAAGCGTTATCACAATAGTTATCCCGGTGTATCCGACACCTACACCGACCCCCGCGCCGACCCTTATCCCGTCCCCGTCACCGTCCCCGTCGCCAACTCCGGCGCCAACTTCTACACCCACCGCAACACCAACTCCATCCCCCACGATATCCCCATCAAAACCGCCTTCCTATATTCCTCCCCCGGTAACTCAGTATACCGCCGGTACAGGCAAGTACCCCAGGGCAGTCCTGAATAGCAGCTGGCTGAGGGTGGGTAAGAACGAGATCGCCGTACTGGACGGCAGCGCATCTTACGATCCTGACGGGGCCATTTTCAAATACCTCTGGGATCTCGGGGACGGCGAGACTGCCGAAGGGCAGATCGTGGAGCATACTTATTCACATGCCGGAGAGTACTTTGCGAAATTAACGGTCGTAGACAATAGTAACCTGAGATCAAGCGCGACAAGAAAAGTGATAGTCTCCACTGAAAAGCCTGTGTCTGTGCCGGGAGATCGTCAAATAGTGACCATCGGAGAAAAAGCGGTGTTTGACGGCTCGGAATCATTCGATAGTGACGGCAGTATCGTAAAGTATGAATGGTCATTTGGCGACGGAACCTATGCGGAAGGTACTGTCGCTGAGCATATGTTTGACTGGATCGATACGTATAAGGTATCTTTGAAGGTCACGGATGATGACGGTGTGAGCGACACCAGATGGACCGTCGTCGAGGTCGTGGCTGAGGAAAAGGATGATGAGGATGCCGCCGGGGATGATAAAAACGTTAACAGCAAGTTCATAATATTCTCGGGAGCCGGCGTGGTCCTTGGCATCGCCGGTCTCTTCCTCCTGGTCCGTAGAAAGGATAAGTAGATCTGACGGTGAAAGAATGAGGTCAGTTTGCATTATATTTGAGATGCGGCAGCCGCTGCCATTAAGATGGTACTGGCCGAAGGAAGGGTACAGGGAAGCAGACCCATACCCCCTTTATTTTGATGTGGAGAGACAGCGAGGGTCTTTCGAAAAGCGGGTGAACCGCTCATATCTTCCTTCAAATGAATTACTGTTAGACCTTATTGAGAAACAGGACGCTAAGTTCTCATTATCGATGACAGGTAACTTTCTCGAGCTATGTGCCGAGAATAAAGAACTGACGGGATCTTTAAAAAGCCTGGTAGATACCGGCAACGTCGAGCTCATCGGCAAGCCCTACTATGAGACGCTGGCTTGCTTCCCGGAGCCTATGTGGGAGTTCATGGTGAATGTAATACTCCATAAGGACGCCCTGCTCGACATGTTCGGATATGTGCCCGCGACTTTTGCGAATACAGGGCTGATATTCAACGAAAAAATATGTAAGGCCGTAAAAGGGCTGGGATTCTCAAGGGCTTTGATACATTGCAACGGCCTCGACAGCAGGTTCGGGTATCTTACAGGCGATGACCTGATAGCGATACCTGTGCATAAGAACCTTTCATCAGATATCGAATCGAGGTTCTCGGATAGAAAATGGGAGGACTATCCCCTTAAAGCCGATAAATATGCCGGATGGATAGCTAAGATGGATGCGGAGATCACCACTATTTATGTGGACTATGGTTCTTTCGGCTACAGGCATGACAGAGATACCGGCATATTCAAGTTCCTGGCGTCCCTGCCCGGAGAATTCGAGCGCCATGGCATCAGGATGATAACTCCTGCCGAATATGAGGCGGTAGAGGCGGAGTATTCCGAGTTCTATACGGCGGTGTCCAGGTACCCCATGGATGACATACTCGGCAACCATATGCAGAACCTCTATTATTGCGAAGTGACGTCCATCGAGGATAAAGTTAAAAAATGCCCCGAGTGGTATGTCGATATATGGCGCAGATTGCAGACCATAGATGTTTTAATGGATATGAAAGAGACCATGCCATGGTATCCCTGGGATAAGACCGTAAGCAATCTATTATTATTCTCGGATTTTAAAAGAAGGGTCATAGAGGCGATGCCTTGACTTCGGTATGCCTGTATTTCCAGGTGCATCAGCCTAACAGGCTAAAATGGTTCTTTCCGGGCATCGATAAGGTGAAAATGGACTATTTTAACGACAGGTTCAATGAAGAGGTCTTCAGGAAAGTCGCAAAGAAATGTTACTGGCCTGCCACAAAGACAATATTCCATCTATTAAAAAGACATGAAGGCAAATTTAAGGTCACTTATTCGCTGTCGGGCATCTTTCTCGACCAGTGTGAAAAATATGATCCGGAACTCATTGACCTTTTTAGAAAGCTGCTGGATACGGGGTGCGTGGAGTTCCTTGACGAGACGTATTACCATTCTCTTGTAAGCCTTTTTGAAGATAAAAAAGAGTTCGTGGAACAGATCAAGATCCACAGGGAAGCAATGGAGTCCATATTCGGATACAGGCCCACGTCATTCAGGAATACCGAACTGATATACAGTAATGAGATAGCGAGTACTGTCGATGGCCTGGGATATAAGTCCATATTGATGGAAGGGATCGAATCGGTCCTTGGCTGGAGGTCGCCGAATTATGTATACAGGGCAAAAAAAGGAGACATAAGGGTACTTGCGAGAAATTACCCCCTGAGCGACGATATCGCTTTCCGGTTCTCCGCAAACTGGTGGAACGAGTACCCGCTGACCGCGGATAAATGGGCAAAGTGGGCGAGAGCCAGCGGAGGGGATATAGTGAACATCTTTATGGACTATGAGACATTCGGCGAGCACCAGTGGGAGGAGAGCGGCATATTCTGGTTCCTGAAAGCACTTCCTGACATGGTATTAAATGAAAAGATGCGCTTCGCGACCGTGACCGAGAACAGTAAAAAGTACGGTCCGAAAGATATTATTGACGTGCCGGACGATCGCCCCGTATCCTGGGCCGACCTGGAGCGCGATACCAGCGCATGGCTGGGTAACGATATGCAGCGCCGGTGTTTCGAGGAAGGCATGCTTTTAGGCAATTATGTAAAGCTTACAGGGGACGCCAGAATGCTGGAGGCCTGGAGAAACCTTCTCACTTCAGATAATATTTACTACATATGCACGAAATGGCTTGGCGACGGTGACGTCCACTCATATTTTAGCCATCACAGCTCCCCGTTTGACGCCGGCGTTAACTATGCCGCGATACTCAGCGATTTTAAAGGGCACATCTTTGAAAAGCTCAAAAAAAGTCCCGGCGGCCCTCTTCCATGAACTTTTCAAAATAGACCAGGTCCTTGAGGTCTTTTCTTGGCCTTTCTTCAGGTCTTTCGTCAGGATATCCCAGCGTCAGGCATGCCACTATTTTTCTGTCCTCCGGGATGTCCAGTATGGCCTTAATGAGGTCTTCGGTAAAATAGCCTATCCAGCATGACCCTACGCCGGAATCCCATGCTGTCAGCACCATATGCTCCATCGCCACTGACAGGTCCGTCACATACCATTTTTGTGACGGGTCGCCTACACCCACAATGAAAACGTTGCATTCTTCAACATACTTAGTATTGTTGCACGCGCTTGCCAGTGCTTTTTTAAGGTTTTTATTCCGTATGACGACAAGTGTCCACGGCTGCCTGCCCGATGCTGAAGGCGCCAGCCTTGCCGACTCCAGTATGCGCATCAGTATGTCATCAGGTATAGGGTCCGGCTTATATTTTCGAATGCTCCTTCGGGTCTTTATAGCCTCGAAAACGTCCATAAGAATGACCATTATAAATATAATTAATTATGTATAAAATATCTCGTGTCGGGTTTATTATTTTAAAGGCTCGCACAAAAAAGCATATTACAGACACAAAGCACCAGTATCCGCTAAGGCCACACTACAAAGCGCAAAAAGGCGAATAAGGACCACTATTTTTCACCACGAAATCTTTGATGAGTGTGCCCCGCTCAGGTTTTAAGAATGAAAAAGTGTTGATAGTCCGCGGATCATAAAATTGTTTCTTGTGAATTCTTTAGTTTATGATCCTTGACATATAGTCGTACATGATCTTGACATCTGATGCTGTACGCGGGGTAATGCATTACCCCGATGAACACCGGCAGGATCATAATCGGCAAGAAGTTTTTCATGGGAGTACACAAAGGCGACAAAGGTACACAAGCTTAACCACAAAGGACACAAGGGCAACCAAGTAACACAAGCTTAACCACAAAGGACACAAGGGCAACCAAGTAACACAAGCTTAACCACAAAGGACACAAGGGCAACCAAGTAACACAAGCTTAACCACAAAGGACACAAGGGCAACCAAGGAACACAAGCTTAACCACAAAGGACACAAGGGCAACCAAGGAACACAAATTTTTTTAAAAATATAAAATTTTAAAAGTTATCCAATAGTTCTGTAAATTAGACATGATGAATAATAAACACAGTTATGGATTATAAAATATGAAAAACACATACACCGTTTTAAAAAAAATCCTTTGTGTTACTTGGTTACCTTCGTGTACTTTGTGGTTAAGCTAGTGTTACTTGGTTACCTTCGTGTACTTTGTGGTTAAGCTAGTGTTACTTGGTTACCTTCGTGTACTTTGTGGTTAAGCTAGTGTTACTTGGTTACCTTCGTGTACTTTGTGGTTAAGCTAGTGTTACTTGGTTACCTTCGTGTACTTTGTGGTGAGAAATAGTGGCCCTTGGTAGCCTTCGTAGTGAAAAATAGTGGACCCTAGAGCCCATAGAGCCCTGAGCAATGAAAAAGTCAATGGCAGATATCCGGGCAGTTTTTTATAACGGTGTCATCCCCGCAATAGTCTCATGCCGTTCAGAATGACCAGTATCGCGGCGCCGGTATCCGCGAACAGCGCCATCCATAAGTTTGCCATCCCGAATATGGCTAGAACTATGAAAGCCGCCTTTATTGTAACGGAGAATGCCACGTTCTGCTTAATGATTTTCATAGTCCTCTTACCGAGCCTGAAAACGTAAGACAGCTTTGAAAGGTCATTGGACATAAGGGCAATGTCCGCTGTCTCTATCGCAGTGTCCGAGCCGGTGGCGCCCATGGCTATCCCCACGTCCGCCTCGGCAAGCGCAGGAGCGTCATTTACCCCGTCGCCGACCATGGCCACGCTGCCGTTCCGATCTTTCATCCTGCGGACCATGTCCACTTTATCGGCCGGTAAAAGCTCTGCGTGATAACCATCCACTCCGGCCATATTTGAGATCGCCTTTGCCGTGATAGTACTATCGCCGGTGAGCATGACTATCTCATCGATGCCGGCATCGTGCAGGCTCTTTATGGATGTGCTGCTACCGGGCCTTAATTTATCCATGATGCCCATTACTGCAATGATCCCTTCGGGACCGCCCAGTATCACCGGGATCTTACCATCTTCCTGAAGCTCCCTCAATTTCTCGCTCGCGTCGCCGGGCAACAGGTCGAACATCCTGTAGCTGCCTATACGGTACTCGTTCCCGTCCACCCTGGCCTTGATACCCATGCCGGTGATAGACTCGAAAGACGCGACCTTCATCAAGCCATTATCGCCATATGCCTTCATGATAGCGCCGGCCAGCGGATGCTCGGAGCGGGATTCCAGCGATGCGGCTATTCTGAGTGCTTCTTCCTTTGTGACACCATTGAATGTGACCATATCCGTCACCTCGGGCTTTCCTTCGGTCAGGGTACCCGTCTTATCAAAAGCGAGAGCTTTGACCTTCGAGCATTCCTCAAGATACGACCCGCCTTTTATAAGGACGCCGTTCCGCGACGCGCTGCCGATCGCGGCGACTATGGATACTGGCGTGGATATCACCAGAGCGCATGGGCAGGATATGACAAGCAGTACCAGCGCCCTGTAAAACCACATGTCGAACGGCTGTCCCAGTATCAGCGGAGGCAGGGCTGCTGTCGCTATCGCTCCGCATATCACCAGAGGAGTGTAATATTTAGCGAACCTGTCCACGAATTCCTGCGCCGGGGCTTTACGGTTCTGGGCCTCCTCTACCATATGTATGATCTTTGACAGAGTATTATCCTCGAAGCGACCCGTCACCCTGACCTCGAGCGTTCCGCGTTCGTTTATGGTGCCGGCGAAGACCTCGCTTCCCGGAGACTTCATGACAGGTATGGATTCCCCGGTTATTGGCGCCTGGTTAACGGTACTGGCGCCTTCCGTGACTATCCCGTCCATCGGGATACGCTCTCCCGGGCGTATGACGATTATGTCCTCCGGCTCGATGGCTTTAACAGGGACTCTTTTTTCTATCCCGTTACGTATCACGGATGCATCGTCCGGTGACAGCGATATTAGAGATTTGATAGAGTTACGCGTTTTATCGAGAGTATATGATTGAAGCGAGTTCCCTACGGAGAATAAGAACACAACAGCTGCAGCCTCTTCCCATTGGCCTATCGCAATAGCGCCTAAGACCGCTATCGTCATGAGCATGTTCATGTCAGGCGTCAATGCCTTGAAAGAGTAGATGGCGCTGCGTGCGACATAAAATCCGCCCACAAGGATAGCTATGAGGTAAAACGCTGTAGAGATCTCGGGCGGGAACCCTAAGAACGGTGCTGTAAAGCCTGCGGCGAACCCTGAGCCGGATACTATCGTACTGATCGCTCTTTTATTCCTGCTCAGGAATGATGCCTTTGTCTTACCGTCGGTCAATACATTAAATGAGTATCCCATTCCGGATATCGCGTCGCTTATCTCTTCCCTTCTGCATGAATGCTTTACTGTAAGGACTGCCGTAGAAAAATTAAGGCTTGCTTTCAAGACGCCCTGCATGCCTGCGATATACTTTTCCAGCTTTTGGGCGCAATCGGCACAATCCAGCCCTTGTATCTCAAAGACGTCAGTGCGCTCGTTCTCACAGGTGACACCGTAGCCTGACTCTTCGATCAATGATATGATCTTTCCTGTATCCAGAGTATGTTTTACTGTGAGCGTGCCGGTGCCGAAATTCAGGCTGGAGCTGATGATACCCGGAGTGGAGTTCAGATGTGACTCCAGTTTAGAGGCGCAATCGATGCAGTCAAGTCCTTCGACCCGTATCCTGTCAGTCTTTGCGGAAGATAACAGCATTGCATTACAACTGGCACACTCGCATGCATGGGAAGTATTTTTTGTCTCGCTCATGGAATGGTTCTCCGATCTTGAGTGCCCGGCCTGTACAGGTTAAATCGTTCAGCACCCATGGTAGAGCCCGGGCTGGTACACACATAAATCATGTGAACATATGAATAATGGTTCATATGTATTTTTTGCTTAAATACTTTATTTATCTTAATAAAAAAAATTTTAATTTTTCAAGATATTTACAAAAAAATCTAATTTATGAAAATCCTGTGATACTATGCTGGCATACAGGATAATTGGCCTGGCATACAGGTATTCTAAGAATCCTGGCCTGCGCTTGCAAGAATATCATCGGACCCGTAAATACGATAGTATACGCTCCTGCATTCACAGCTGCAGAACCCTTCCAGAGCATCTCCATGCTCTTCGCTATATTTACGTTCACACATAATACAACGCATAATCCAATCCCGGGATAACCTTTGCACTAAAACTACTTAAGTTATTTGCTAAAAAGATTAAAAAAGCGAGACATCTCGCAAGAAGATTAAAAAGTAAGTTCCCCGAAGTTCATATCAGGGACATCGACCACAGTTTCAAAGACCTTCTCTGAGCCGCCTCTCCAGTTAACGTAGATCGCGACACCCGTAGGCACCTTTAAATGCCCGCTTGTCTCGATATGTACCGACTTTTCCTCTCCCGGGACCATGGCACCCAGAGGCTTTGTGAAATTCTTTGTCATTGTCGAGCTTTGCGTTGTACCGTCCGGGTTCGTGATGGTGGTGGGCGTGGTAATGCTATAGACCACATTGACATCCAAAAGGATCTGGTCCTTGTGTATATTCTTTATGACAAGATCGATCTTATCGTACTGTAGCTGTTCCGTTGTATCCCACTGGATCTTTACATCCTTTGCCTCTACGAAGTCATTTCCCGGCACAGGTGTTGGTGCAGGTGTAGGTGATGGTGTCGCTTCGGGAGTTGGCTCCGGCGTAGCTTCGGGGGTTGGCTCTGGAGTCGGCTCCACGGTCGGTGTGGCCGTAATACTGGGAGCAGGAGAGGTTTCCGGCGTCGTACAGCCCGAAACAGCTATCGCTGCCACCATAAATATTGCTAATAGTATATGGGGTTTCATGCTATCATCTCGGTTAATAATTGATAACATAAGTTTATTTCACATAATACTAATAATCCTTTTCTGTCCAGGCGCCTGAGTTACCTGGCAAAAGAAAAACCATTAAGTAATTTATATAAAAAGATATATAATTTAGATATTGATAATGACTGTACACAAGATTTATATGCGATTTAGCCAGAAATTAGGTGTCATCCGGAGAATATTATGGTACTAGATAATCTTGGAAGCTCATTAAAGGACGCTTTAAAGAAGCTTGCCAATTCAAGCAAGATAGATAAAGAGGTCATCGACGATGTGGTCAAGGACATCCAGAGGGCGCTGATACAGGCCGATGTCAACGTGAAGCTCGTCATGAAGCTCTCAAACCAGATCAAGAACAGGGCGCTGACAGAAGCCCCTCCTGCGGGAATGAACTCGAAGGAGCATGTGTTAAGGATAGTTTATACTGAGCTCGTCAACATCGTAGGCAAGGCCACGCCCATAAAATTAGAGCCTCAGACAATAATGATGGTGGGATTGCAGGGTTCGGGTAAGACCACCACGACCGCAAAACTCGCCAGGTATTTTGCCCGTAAAGGCCTGAAGCCGGCGGTCATATGTGCGGATACCTACAGGCCGGGAGCATACGACCAGCTAAGCCAGCTTTGTACGAAGCTCGGCGTCACTTTCTATGGCGAAAGGGATAACAAGGACGCAGTCTCGATAGTCAGGAACGGCCTTAAAGAGATAGCGAAGTATGACATTAAGATCGTCGATACCGCAGGCCGCCACGCGCTGGAAACGGACCTTATCCAGGAAATGAAGGACATATACGGGCTGACGGACTTTGACCACAAATTCCTCGTACTTGACGCTGCTATCGGACAGCAGGCCAGCGAGCAGGCAAAGACTTTCAATGAAGCGATAGGCATTACAGGCGTCGTGATCACCAAGCTCGACGGTACGGCAAAAGGAGGCGGCGCGCTTTCAGCGGTATCGGACACTAACACATCCATAGCTTTCATCGGTGTGGGCGAGACTCCGGAGGATCTCGAGCGTTTCGACCCGGACGGTTTCATTTCAAGACTTCTCGGCATGGGGGACCTTAAAGCCCTGGTGGAGAAGGCTAACGAGGTGCTGACCAAAGACGACGTGAACCTGGACAGGATGATGACCGGTAAGTTCACCCTTAATGACATGTACTCCCAGCTGGAAGCCATCAATAAGATGGGCCCGCTAAAGCAGATAATGTCGATGCTGCCGCTCGGAGGGCTGGGCGGGAACATAACCGATGATATGTATAAGGTCACTCAGGACAAGCTCAAAGGCTATAAGATCATCATGGACTCGATGACCGGTGAGGAAAAAGAGGACCCGAAGCTTATAGGCAGCAGCAGGATATCCCGCATATCCAGGGGTTCGGGCAAGACTCCCGATGAGGTCAGAGAGCTTTTAAAGTATCATAAGATGATGCAGAAGGCCGTAAAAGGCATGAAGGGCGGTCCGGGTAAGATGAACATGCAGAAGCTCATGAAGCAGATGAAATTCTGAGCTTTGATCCTTTTTAATGAGGTTTAAGATTGCGCAGATTCGTAATAGTCGGACATAAAGCGGTCACCATGCCAAAGTTCTCGCTAAATGACCTTCCCGGCGGCGCAGGCCGCATGGACATAATAGCAAGGTGTATAAACTCTTCATTGTTTTTATCTCATGACCTGAGAAGGAACGTAGACACTTATGCAGTGCTGCTCGGAGAGCCCAATCCGCCCGTGACGGTAAGGTTTAACGGGGAGAAAGTTCGCTACCTGAGCCCTGACGAAAGGAGCGCTGCAGCCCTGATCAAAAAAGCGCTTGAAAAAGGCGCGCCGATGACCGGAGAAGAGGAATCCACGCCGGGCGTATACATATCAAAGAGATCGTTCGAGGATACCATAAGCGGCCTGGACAATATCATATACCTGCATGAGGAAGGAGAGGACATCAGGAACGTTCGGTTTACAGGCGACGAGACATTCGTGCTGAGCGACCATCAGAACCTTACCCCCGAAGAAGAGTCGGTCCTGGAAAGAAAGGGCGCTAAAAAAGTAAGCCTCGGAGATCTGCTTTACCATGCAGATCATTGCATCGTGATGGTGAACTATGAGCTGGACAGGCAGGGGCTTTAAGCCTCACAATATCTGTTTTAGATAATTCAGCCAGGCGTTCGCCTCATTTTTTCTTCTTTCGTTTATACGGCGTGAAAGATCCCCGTGGCCGATGATACTTTCAGGACTTGCGGCGATATCCTTCAATGTGATGATCGCCCTTAAAAGACCGAGCGCTTCGCAATAATCCCTGATAGCCTCGTCTTCCGTCTTATCTGACTCGCGGATCCGCTCTACGTCCTGATGGAACTTTTTCTCCAGCTTATACTCAAGGTCTGTAAGCAGCTCTTTATCTTCATCCGTTAGGTCATCCTTATTCATCAGGTCCCATACGATCTCATGCAGCGGTATTTTCTTATTGTCGACGGTGACATCCCCCGGGATCCACGCTCCTACCCACTCGAGAAGCCTCGTAAGCTTAAATTCCAGATGACGCCTTTCTTCTTCGGTCAGCATACCTCCATGGTGTATGCCGGGATAGCACCCGGGACAATATTCGGGATCCCATTTTTCATTCATGATTATAATATCCCCGGTAGATATATTTCAAAAGCCGCGATCATTTTTCGCAACAACAGCACGGGGCCTCTTCGGCTTCGCACTCATCGTCATCACAGCCGCATGTGACCTTTTTGCTTCCGGTCAGCGCGGCCTTGATCATTGCGGAAGCGCATCCGACGCCGCTGTCTACGACTATCGCATCCACGGGACAGTTCAACTGGCACGCTCCGCACTCCATGCAGCTATCCGGCGAGACAGGGACAGCTTTTCGCTCGCCCCGGGAGAACACTCCGTGGGGGCAAACGATGCTGCACATCCCGCAATTGATACACAGCAGCTCATCGAAGTGGAGCGTGTTTATTATTGACAGGGACTCCATTATGACCACCCCATGAGTTTTACGAATACTAATATTACAACAATTATCACGCTGATAGTCACCATTCCTGCCATGACAGGTATGTAAGTGGATATTTCACGTTTTACCCCGGTCCTTGACGTAAATGGCGTAGAGCCTGTGAAATTAAGGGCAAGATACGAGGTTATCGCGGGCATCGCAAGAAGATATACGAGCACGTAAGCACCTCTTTGCCATAACTGCAGGATCGAGGCGTCGTTTAACGCCAGCCAGCCGAACGGTATCCATACCAGTAAGCCCAGTATAAGGCCTTTGGTGCTGAAATCCTTTGTAGGAAGCCATGGCAACAAGGCCGGGAACAGTACGACTCCCGCCAGCATAGCTGATACCAGCGCTCCCGCGAACGTTATGCCTCCTGCAAGATATGCAGCTATTGCGGCTATTATCATCGGCAATAATAAATGATTGACCTCGACCGGGACCAGCACCAGCCTGTCAGCAAGGCTGAACCGCACATTGCGCATTTCTTTTGTTGCCTTATGACCCTTCATGTATTCCGGAATGTCCGCGGCGCGTACAGGGCCGTACTCGACCTGGAACCCGGAGCGCTTCCTGACCTCGAACGCGGCCACGCCCGGAGCCCCCAGCTGTGGTAGTATGAGCTTACGATGGCTCACTACGCCGGCAAGTCCCGTCACTCCTATCCTGCGTATCAGCTCTTCCGTGCCGAAAGTGCCTTTTCCTGCGGCGCACCATACGTTGATGCCGCGGGTATCTATAACAAGGATATAGCAGCTTATGCCGGAAAGTGACGACCTTAACGCGTCAAAGCTTAAAGTATAATTTGCCGTGACGAACACAGGAGAGCCATTGTCCGGCTCGCCAAGAGAGTAAAGGCCGGGCTCGACGCGGTGGCCCATGCGGTTCACGCCCAGCCGCGCTACGACGTGATCCCACCTGTCGGATAAGGTCAGTTCAGAACTGGTCTTTGCTATGGATATGATCGTTCCCCCATTGGACGTTCTTCTATTATTCCATTTTGTTTAAATAATTGATGTTTTCAACATTCTTATAGAAAAATTTTAAAGTAAAGGAATACTTTAAGAAAGTCGGAGTAAACGAAAGTGAACAATATCATAGACACGGCCCGGCGTATCCTCAAGGAAGGGCCAATATGCGACAGCTGTTTGGGAAGGCAATTCGCGAAACTTTCCACGGGACTGTCAAATTCACAGCGGGGCAACTCGATAAAATTAGTCCTGTCAATGCAGGCTACCGCAAACAATGATACGGAGCTCCAGACAGACCTGGCTCCGACACTGCCCCAGGCAAGAAAACTTACGGGCGGAGATCAGCAGGCGGCAGACGAGGAATGCTGGTTCTGCAGAGGATTGTTCCAGGACGGGTCAAATTTAAAAAGCTGGGCGGAAAAATGCATATCATCTATCGAAGGGCACGAGTTCGACACTTTGCTTGTCGGGACAAAGGTCCCTCCGATTTTTGCTGAGAAAGAGGAAGTGCTGTGGGCGGAATGCGGCATAGCGCACGCGGAGCCCGTTAAGTCGGAGCTTAACAGAGAGGTGGGAAAGCTCATCTCGATGATGACAGGGAAGACCGTGGATTTCAAAAGACCGGACGTAGTGTTCACGATCGACCTGGCGGAAGAAAAAGTGGAAGTGCAGGTAAACTCGCTTTTCATATACGGGCGCTACAATAAACACTCAAGGGAGATACCCCAGACCAGGTGGCCCTGCAAGGAATGCCAGGGCAAAGGGTGCGATAGATGCGACAATACAGGAAAAATGTACAGTTCATCGGTAGAAGAGGAGATAAACAGAAAGGTCATCGAAACTTTCAAGGCTGATGACGCTATACTTCACGGGGCGGGCAGGGAGGACATAGATGCCTTGATGCTGGGCACGGGAAGGCCGTTCGTCATGGAGGTCATGCACCCGCGCGTCAGGTCCGTAGACCTTAAGCAATTAAGAGATAGCGTCAACTCATCGTCCGATAAGGTAAAAGTATCCGAGCTCGCATATGTGCAAAAAAGCGCGGTCGAAGAAGTAAAAGCGATGAAAGTCAACAAACAATACAGGCTTAAAGTTATATACAATGAAGATATTTCAATAGAAACACTTAAATCTTCGATAGTTACTTTATCGAACTCTGAGATATTTCAAAGAACACCCGAAAGAGTATCTCATCGGCGTGCAGACTTAGAGAGAAAACGAAAGGTTTACGAGATTGACCTTGAAAAGGTCAACGAAGATGAGAAGTATTTCCTTATGACCGTCCGCTGTGAGGGCGGGCTATACGTAAAAGAGCTCGTATCCGGCGATAATGGCAGGACAAAGCCGTCGTTGACGGAACTGGTCGGAAAACAGCTCAAGGTCCAGGAATTAGATGTCATAAATGTCGAAGGAGGAATATCATGGCAAGATCACATGGTGAAAGAAAAAAGACAAGATACAAGTTTACAAAGGCATTAAGGGCTAGAGGGTTCTCACCGGTAAGCCGCGCTATCCAGGAGTTCGATGTAGGACAAAAGGTCCACATAGACATTGACCCGAGCGTGCACAAAGGAATGCCATACCGTCGCTTCCACGGCCTGACCGGCACCATCATGGGACAGAAGGGCAGGGCGTATCTCCTTGAGATCAATGACGGTGGCAAGAAGAAGACCGTCATATCCCGTCCACAGCACCTCAAGCCGCAGAAGTGTGAATAAATATACCTCTGGTGTGATCAGGGATGATTATCAAGAAGGTAATAAGCGAGGAGTTACTTACTCTCCCCGAGATCAAAGACATCCTTAACGAGATCAGGGACGAAAGGGAAAAGGCGGGAGTCGAGCTCCGCTACGAACAGAAGAGAGCGGTGGAGCATGCTAACACTTTCTCGAAGATCGGCGCCGAGGAGTCAAGGGAACTTGTGAACGAGCTTCTTACCCTTGAAAAGATGAAGATAGACATCGCTGTCAGGATAGCCAACCTCTGCCCCCGCACAAAGGATGAGCTGAGGTCTATCTACGCTAAAGAGAGATTTACCCTCACCGAAGCGGAATTAAAAAGTATCTTAGATATAGTCGCAAAATATATCTAAGCAATACTTTATTTTATTATAAGATATTATATTCTATGAGGGGTGAACCTTGAAGGCGATGACTCATACGAACGATATTAAGGAACAACATGCTTTTATCCTCGATTTCTTACCCACCGGGTATGCGGAGGATACCAGGCCGATACATCTTCGGAAGCCGGTAGCTCAGGCCCTTGGCGCGGACCATTTCATACTGCTGGAGCTCAGCATAAAGGATGGCGTCAGGGTGGAGATAGAAGGTAAGGTATTTGTAGGAAAGGGCGACAGGGACATAGTGAAGCATGTTGAGAAGAGGCTAAAATATGAAGAACTGACACATGGGGCTGTCATTGAGCTGCCATATGTTATAGAGAGGATCGTAAAGGATAACGAAAGAAAGTTCGTTGAGTTCTTTAATAACGCCCAGCCTATAACGGTCAGGCTCCATACTCTGGAATTGTTGCCCGGCATAGGTAAGAAAATGATGTGGGCCATAATCGATGAGCGCAAAAAAGGCAAGTTCAAGGACTTTGCGGACATAGAGGCTCGCGTTAAGGGATTACATCACCCGGAGAAGCTCATCGCCAAGCGTATAGAGGAAGAGATCCAGGATGAGCAAATAAAGTACAGGATGTTCGCAAAATAATGGATCCTCGTTTTAGCGTGGTCCCCGATAAGAGAAAAGACCAACATTTTTTGGCGGACCACAATATTTTAAACAGAATAGTCGACTTTGCAGATATCCAGCCTGACGAGACGATACTGGAGATCGGCGCCGGCCCCGGAAACCTTACAAGGGAGCTTTCAAAAAAAGCGAAGCATGTCTATACCATTGAGATGGACGATGCCCTGGTAAAAATCTTAGAGGAAGAGTTCAGGGACACGAACGTCACAGTTATCCATGGCAATGCGCTTAAGGTCGATTTTCCGGAATTTGATAAAGTCGTCGCTAACCTGCCATATTCGATATCATCTGACATCACTTTCAAGATATTGAGACATCGCTTCAAGTTCGGCATATTGATGTACCAGAAAGAGTTCGCGCTCAGGATGGTGTCGAAGGTCGGAGAGGAAGAGTATTCAAGGCTATCCGTTCATGTACAGCATTTTGCAGACGTGAAGATACTGATGAAGGTCTCAAGAAGAGCTTTCGTGCCTCCGCCCGAGGTAGAGTCGGCAGTCATTAAGATCACACCCAGGCCTGCGGCATATAGCGTAAAGGACGAGGATTTCTTCATGAAGCTCGTGACGGCCGCTTTTGTGCAAAGGCGAAAAAGACTGAAGAACGCTATAGTGAACGGCGCGCATATCATGGGCCTGAAGAACGCAAAAAAGATCGTGACACTCTTGCCCCGGGACATTATGGAAAAAAGAGCGGAGATGACATCACCGGAAGAGTTCGCTGCACTGTCGGATACCATTATGGAGCTGGCAAAAGATGGTAATAAGGATCTACAGGGATAAAGAGTTCGAGCTGCTGGAGGATGTCTACGATCCGGGCGAGGACTCGTACATGATGGTGGATGCTGCCCTGGACGAGGTAACGTACGGTGAAAAAGTCCTCGAGATAGGCACAGGGTCCGGCATAATCTCCCTTTTTATCAAGGATATTGCGAATGTCGTGGCGGTAGATATAAACCCCCATGCTTGCAGGAACGCCAGGCAGAACGGCATTGATGTGATAAGGACGGATATGTTCTCCGGCATATGCGGGAAATTTGACACAATAATATTTAACCCCCCGTACCTGCCGACATCAGACGAGGAAAGGCTTGATACCTGGCTGAACAGGGCTTTTGACGGCGGCCCGTCCGGAAAGGATGTCATATATTCGTTCATAGAAAATGTCAGGAACCACTTAACGCCGCATGGAAAAGTTCTCACGGTGATCTCCAGCCTCACAGATATCGAGGATGTTGAGGATAAATTCCGGGCGCACGGGTTTAAGGTCGACACGTTAAGCGTTCATAAGATCTGTTTTGAGAGCCTGGCAGTATTAAAAGCTTATCTGGCTTGAAAAATATTATACGGTTGATATCCGCATAACTTTTATTTCTTTGAGAAAACATGTTAACCTATGAGGTCATTCGCCTAAGAACCCGGAGACGTTCATATGGCAGGTTATATTACGGTCGAAGATATGCGGGCCCTGGAAGCTAACTCAAATTATTTCGGAGTAAGTTACGGGGAACTGATGGAAAATGCCGGGAAAAGCGTAGCCGCTTCAATAATCTCAAAAAAGCGGAGATGCTCTGTGCTCGTGCTATGCGGCACAGGGAACAACGGAGGTGACGGGTTCGTGACCGCAAGATATCTTCGCAGGGCGAACTTCGAAGTGTTCACCGTCCTTCTGGGCCACTCCTCAGGCATTAAACCGGGCCCCACTTCAGTTAATCTGGAAAGGCTCCGGGCGGTCGGCGTGGATGTGCGTGAGATCGTCTCGCCAGAAATGCTCCCAAAAGAGATCTTTGAATCCTACGACATCATTGTTGACGCGATACTGGGCACCGGAGTAAAAGGCACTCCGAGAGAGCCTGCAAGCTCTGCAATAGACCTGATAAACCAGAGCAGAGCTTACAAAGTGTCAATAGACATGCCGAGCGGGCTGGATCCGGATACGGGCGAATGCGCAAAATGTGTAAAACCGGATCTCGTCGTGACATTTCATGCTCCTAAAAAAGGGCTGGAGAAATATAACGTCGAAGTCGCGGACATCGGGATCCCGGAAAAAGCCATGAAGTACGTAGGCCCGGGCAACATAAGAGGGATCAAGACCAGAGGCGACTATTCTCATAAAGGTGAGAGCGGAAGGGTCTTGATAATAGGGGGAGGGCCGTATACTGGTGCCCCTGCACTTTCCGGCATTGCTGCCCTGAAAGCCGGTGCAGACGTTGTCACCATTGCAGCCCCGGCGAGGGCTGCTGACATCATAGCCTCATTCTCCCCGGACCTGATAGTGAAGCCCTTGACGGACCGGGATATACTGGTAGATGAGGATATAGAATGCCTTACCCCGCTTTTAGCGCGTAACGATGTGGTCGTAATGGGAATGGGGCTGGGAGACTCTCCGAGGACGCTTGCAGCTGTATCCAAGATTATGTCCGTCTGTGACAGGATAGTGATAGACGCTGAGGCGTTGAGGCCTGATATGCCGCTCAGAGGCATTGTCACGCCTCACAGGGGAGAGTTCAAGAGGATCAGCGGCGAAGATGCAAGTCCCGAAGAATTGTTCGCCTCAGAGACCGTGAGAAGTTTCTCGGAGTCGAAAAAGATCGTGACGGTACTAAAGGGCAAGATCGATATCATATCGGACGGAAAGCTTGTCAAGTTCAACGGGACGGGGAACGCCGGAATGACGGTCGGCGGCACAGGCGACGTGCTTGCAGGGATCATCGGCGCCCTTTATTGCAAGAACTCTGCATTTGACGCGGCATGCGCCGGGACCTTCATCAATGGAGCCGCCGGAGATATGGCCTTCGACGATAAGGGTTACGGGCTGGTCGCGTCGGACGTAGTGAACATGATACCATACGCGATGAAAAAATACAGGCACTACTTATAACATTTAGAAAAATTTTTCATTTGCATCGTTGTTTCTTCCGTATGTTTTATAGGGGATATTGACCAGAACTTAAAAGGCATACATAAAAAACATTATGTGTTTTGCAGAACCTAAGAGATGAGATAGAACAAGACCGGAGTATATCATATGGCTCATTCGAGGGACTTCACCCATATAGAAGGCGATAAAATAAAAATGGTAGACGTCGGAGAAAAAGAAGACGTACTGAGAATAGCACGTGCCAGCGGCACGATAAAATTATCATCGGAAACCATGGCTCTGATTAAGTCAGGTAGCGTAAAGAAAGGCAACGTTCTGGCAACTGCCAGGGTATCGGCCATACAGGCGGTAAAAAGGACCTGGGACATGATACCGCTCTGCCACCAGATACCCGTGACGAGCATAAATGTTGATTTTGAGATAGGCGAGGACATTATTACGGCTATCGTAGAGGTCCGGTCGCTGGGAAAGACCGGTGTGGAAATGGAAGCCCTCTGCGGAGTCAGCCTGGCGCTTTTGACCATATGGGATATGGTCAAGGCTGTGGAAAAGGATGAAACGGGCAATTATCCGTCCACCAGGATCAGCGATATCAAAGTGATAAGCAAGATAAAGGAGAGCCCTGGCAACGTATGACAGGCATGGCAGGAAAAGGGTTAAAGTTCAGAGTGATCCTCGTAGAGCCGTTCTATGAAGGTAACGTGGGCTCTGTATGCAGGGCAATGAAAAATTTCGGGTTCGACGACCTTGTCCTTGTAAAACCCTGCGAGATGAAGGATTTTGCAAAGGCAATGGCGTCCCATGCGCAGGACCTGCTGGCCAGGGCCAGGATAGTCGACACGTTCGAAGAGGCCATAGAAGGGGCGGATTACCTTGTCGCCACGACCGGAAAGCCCGGGGCGAGGACTAGCAGGCATATCAGGATGCCTTATTTTAACCCGAAGGAGCTAAGGCAGATGCTGGAGGATAAATCCGGCACAGTCGCGCTGATATTCGGACGTGAGGACGTGGGGCTGGTTAACGAGTATGTCGAAAGATGCGACATGGTCGTGTATATTCCGACATCGGTAGAATACCCCATAATGAACCTTTCCCATGCTGCCACGGTAATATTATATGAACTATCGGGATTCGAGGGCGGCAATATTGCCCTTGCTGACGGAAAATCCCTTGAAAGGCTATATAGCGAATTCAGGGAACTTCTGGTAAAGATCAACCATCCGGAACATAAAAGGGATAAAACTTTAATGATGCTCAGGCGAGTTTTAGGCAGGGCTATGCTGAATAATCGTGAATTCTACACAATGATCGGCATCATAAGAGACGTCGAGCTAAAGATAGAAAGAATGGAAAAGGAAGAAGTTACTGAAGAGGAAAGCTCATAAATTTAATTTAGTTTTTTGAGCTGGTGCGCTTTTAATAAAAAACAATTGACAGGACTGTGATGTCGTCATATACATCTAGACCGGGTCGATTTAATTGCCGCGGAATATGACTTCGAACTCGCAAACGTCATCGCCGATACACTGGCATTTTGTCTCCCGGACATATACCATTTTACCATATATGCTCTCTAAAGCGCCTGCGATCAACCCTGCCTCAAAAAAGCACGCTTTACGGCCCATTTGTTCCATTGTCGAACATGTAAGACAATTGCTGACCTTGAAAACCCTACTGTTCCGGCTATCAATTTCCAGCGATCCTACATGGTTCCTTCTCATATAGCCTGCAAGGCTCTCGATGTCGCGTATGTCAAGAGGGCGTATCAGCTCTTTTCCGGCACGGTACATGGCGGCTTCCCTGTCGGGGCGTATCATATTTCCGTATGCATTCTCATTGCTGGATCCAAAAACCTGCATGATCCGACCTCCGTCATATTTTATGCAAGGGGTCTTTTAATTCCTGCAATATTAGTCCTTAGGATAGAGCGACTTGAAAATATCCTATTTAGAAAATATAAAATATATGAGCGGATCCCGGATAAGCCATAATAACTGTCCGGGATATGTGGTCGCTAACGTGAACGTAAAATTTTTCATGCTTCAGGATGATTTAAAAATATGCGATTACTGGCTGTCACAGATTTTCATAATGTATACGATAGGGTCCCCGATATTTTGAGCAAGGCCGGAAAAGTTGACGGTACGCTGCTGGCAGGGGATCTCACCCATTTCGGGCCGTCGGAGAAAGCAAAAACACTTCTAGGCATGTTGCCAAAGCCCGTAATGGCGATACCCGGGAACTGTGATAAAAAAGACATCGTAAACCTGCTTCGCTCCGAAGACGCGAATTTACACGAGTGCAGCATGAAGTTAAACGATGTAACGTTCATCGGTATAGGGGGCTCAAACCCTACGCCGTTCAATACGCCTTTTGAGCTTGAGGAATCAGAGATCAGGTCAAAAGTTGAAAAGCTTTTAGAGAGCGTTACCAGGCCTGTCGTTCTCCTCTCGCACGCGCCACCTAAGGGAGCCCAGGATGAAATACCCGGCGGCATACATGTCGGAAGCGAGGCTGTCGCGGAGCTCGCGCCGAATTTCATTGCGATAGTATGCGGGCACATACATGAAGGGAAGGGCATATCAAAATTAGGCAATACGCTCGTCGTAAATCCCGGTTCGGCATCAGTAGGGAGCGCGGCCATTATAGATATAGATAAGAGCGGTAATGTAAAAGCCGAACTTATCTGATTATTTTTGATCGACGTTCCAGACCCGATGTGATCCGATCTGCCGCAGGTTGACGTGATGCATTATACTAAGCACGGCCTGCGGGACCACGATCAATGACAACACTGGACGCTGAATATAAAACCATCGAATTTACATGGCATAGCACTTAGCATAATGCGAATGAAATAACAAAAAACAACACCAGAACCTGAATTCTATCCTTTTTTAGGATCGGGGTCCACACTCAATTTAATAACCCATCTATGCGCAAGATATTTAAACACGCAAGATGTTTTTATATATTGAAGTTCACTTTTCTTCGTTATTTCTGCCCGTATATTCGTGGTATATTTAAAAAATGGCAGTAGCGTAATGAAGAAAGGGTTAAATATAAAAGAGGATTAATTACAGATAGCTGATTTTGCTTTTATTACTTGAGAGGAGTTTTAATGGAAGATAAACAGTACAAAGGCACCACCACTATCGGAATAATATGTGATGAGGGGATAGTCCTTGCGACAGAAAGAAGGGCGACGATGGGAAATCTTATCGCCAGCAGGGACGCGCAGAAGATCTATAAGATCTCTGACAATATCGCAATGACCATCGCAGGTTCCGTCGGTGATGGACAAAGGCTAGCAAGGATCCTGCAGGTAGAGGCAAAACTGTTCGAACTCAGGCGCCATGGACCGATGACCGTAAATGCGCTGTCTATGCTCCTGTCCAACATCCTCGCTGAGACAAAATTCGCACCGTTCTATGTCCAGATATTGATAGGCGGTGTCGACAGGACCGGATCGAATATCTACTCTTTAGACCCGCTTGGCGGCAGGATAGAGGAGAAAAAGTTCGTCTCAACAGGTTCCGGTTCACCGATCGCTTATGGTGTCCTTGAGGACCGCTTTAAGCCGAAAATGACCATTGAAGAAGGTGTCGAGCTTGCGACGAGGGCGCTGGAGTCCGCGATGAAGAGAGACTCTGCATCAGGCAATGGTATACAGATAGTAATAATCACTAAGGAAAAGTTTGAGATGTTCGAGAAGGAGGTAAGCAGGGAAGTACTCGGTGCTTAACTCTATTTTCTTATTTCGAATATTTCTTACTATTTTATTTTATCTTATTGTCAGAGGGGTACAAAAACGATGGCAATCGAAGATGTTTTAAACGAATTAAAATCTAAAATCGTAGATAAACTGCCAAAAGGCATAAACGTATCCAGCCTTGAGTTTGAGGGCCCTGAGCTTGTGATATACACGACCGACCCGAAAGCGTTCGCAGATAACGGCGACATAATCAGGTCGATAGCAAAGGACCTCCGCAAGAGGGTAGTGGTCAGGCCGGACCCAAGGATGCTGGCCGAACCCGAAGAGGCTATCAAAAGAATAAAGGAGATAGTCCCTGCGGAATCGGGAGTGTCTAACCATTACTTTGATACCGACACGGGAGAGGTCATAATCGAAGCTGAAAAGCCCGGTCTTGTCATAGGCAGGCATGGCTCGACGCTAAGGGAGATAACCAAGCATATCGGCTGGACGCCCAAGGTCGTCCGGACGCCTCCGATCGAATCCTCGACCGTGAAGGACATAAGGCAGTACTTACGAAGCGTAAAGGAAGAGAGAAAGACTATTTTGAAGGGTATTGGTAGGAAGATACACAGGCCCATCTCCAACAAGGACCAGTGGATCAGGATAACTACCCTGGGCGGCTGCAAAGAAGTCGGTAGAAGCTCCTTTTTATTGAGCACGCCTGAAAGTAAAGTTCTTATTGACTGCGGCGTCAACACGGGCGCAGAGAGCAATGGCACGCCATATCTCTATGTCCCGGAGGTCAGCCCGCTGTCACAGCTCGACGCAGTAGTCCTGACTCATGCTCATCTTGACCACAGCGGCCTTATCCCGCTATTATACATGTATGGTTACGAAGGGCCTGTGTACATGACACCGCCGACGAGGGACTTGATGGCCCTTTTGCAGCTCGACTATATCGAAGTGGCTAACAGGGAAGGAAAGAGGCCCCCGTACGAGTCGGCACTTATCCGCGAGACGTTAAAGCACACCATAACTCTGAACTATGGCGACGTCACGGATATAGCCCCGGACATAAGGCTTACTTTCTATAATTCCGGCCACATCCTTGGTTCGGGAATCGCGCACTTCCACATAGGGGAAGGCCTCTACAACGTCGCTTTCACAGGCGACTTCAAGTATGAGAAGACAAGGCTTTTTGACCCGGCAGTTAACCAGTTCCCCAGGATAGAGACCATCATCATGGAATCCACTTACGGAGGCATGCATGACATGCAGCCTGCAAGAAGGGATGCCGAGACCGAGCTTCAGCACATAGTCAAGACCACGCTTTCAAGAGGCGGAAAGGTACTGATACCCACATTCGCTGTGGGAAGAAGCCAGGAAGTCATGATAGTCCTTGAGGAAGCGATCAGGAAGGGCATTATCGATAACGTCCCGGTATATCTTGACGGTATGATATGGGAAGCCACGGCTATCCATACGACATATCCGGAGTACCTTAACGTCGAACTACAGGACATGATTTTCCATAAGGGCCAGAACCCGTTCCTGTCACCTGCTTTCGTTCGTGTCGACTCTTCGCAGAAACGTGAGAAGATCCTTCAGGACCCGTCGCCATGTATAGTGCTGGCGACATCAGGCATGATGAATGGCGGACCGGTCATGGAATACCTGAAAATGTACGGGCCTGACAAGCGTAACACGCTCGTATTCGTAGGTTACCAGGCAGAAGGCACGCTCGGAAGACGCATACAGAAGGGATGGACAGAGATCCCTATGTCCACTAACGGAAAGACCGAAGTGATGAAGATCAACATGGAGGTCGCGACTGTGGACGGATTCTCAGGTCACTCGGACCGGAGGCAACTGATGGAATATGTCAAGCGCATGGAACCGAGGCCGGAGAGGATCATAACGAATCACGGCGACGAGAACAAGTGTCTGGACCTTGCAAGCTCGATCTACAAGAAGCACAAGCTTGAGACCAGGTCACCGATGAACCTGGAAACTATAAGGCTGATATAAGGCATTGTTAAAGATGCTGGCGATAGTCACATCTTTAACATGCGAGCTTTTTTAAGAATAATTGATATTAAAGCAGCCTGCCAAAATTGATCCTTTAATTTATATCTTTCCAGACATAAAGGCGACAAACTGGAGCGTCACTTTCTTACCATGAAGCGCACAACGGCGAAAAAAGGTACACAAATTATTTTAGTATATGATAACCTTCGAAAAAAGTCCTTCGTGTACCCCTGTGCTCCTTCGTGCGCTTCGTGGTGAGAAATAGTGTTCCCTGATCGCCTTTGTGTATTTTTCATCCTATAATAAAAATACTAGCACATCCTGCTAGCTGCCATGCTGCAGGAGCATTTGCTGTGAACCGGAATGCTAAATAGCCTGTCTACCACATATTCATGTAATACGCACTCCACCTTTCGCATCTCATCCAGCACTTCTTCATGGCTTATCGGCGTCTTTGATATACCTGCGGCATAGTTGGTGACGACAGCTATGGCTGCGTAACACATTCCAAGCTCTCTGGCGAGAACGCATTCCGGAACGTTTGTCATTCCAACGACGTCTCCCCCGAGCATTGCGAACATTTTTATTTCGGCGGCAGTCTCGAAACGAGGCCCTTCAGCGCAAACATAAGTGCCTTTTTCATGTAGCGGTATATCGCCGGGCATGGATGAAAGGATGCTGTCGCGTATCTCGGGGCAGTATGGTTCCGTGACATCTGTATGTACCACGAAGCCTTCCTCGTCATAGAACGTGGACGGCCTTGCTTTCGTAAAATCAATGAACTGATCGAGAAGGACAAAGCTTCCCGGCTTAATGTGTTCCTTCAGGCTGCCAACCGATACCACACCTATTATGCGTTCCACGCCTAACTCTTTCAATGCCATGATGTTTGCACGATAATCTATTCTGTGAGGGGCGCAAATATGGCATTCACCGTGACGCGGTAAAAAAACGAAATCTTCTCCTTTTTCATTTTCGTATATACTTACAGTGACATCACCATATTTCGTTGAGATGGTCTTTTTTCCTTTAATGGCGGCACAGGTCATCCGGTAAAACCCGCTGCCCCCGATAATAGCTAAACGTGGCATGTTGTGGTCATACGAGGTTAATATAAATAAATATTATCAGCCGTCGTCGTAAAGAAAAAGATCATCATTCCGGCGATTTCCTGCAAACGAATAAGCCATAACCGAAATGGTCGGTATAATAGAACATTTTTTTACCTTCGTCCATGATCTTTTTCACTTCGGGGTTCGTCATGTACAGCCACATCGACCTTAGCTGGGATATCATCGCCTTTAATTTACCATCGGCCATCCTTGCTTCCATCTCTACCCGCGGATCGGCGATATGATGCCAGGACTCCACAGACATGAACCTCTTTTCAAAAGCCTCTTTCCAGCCCTCGTATGTAAGAAGGCCGTTATTTGAATATGATGAAAATGACTTAAAGATTGATTCGATGTCCTCTTTGTCGTCTTTTAGCTCATCCATGGATCTTTGAGTGATACATACTTCATTATCGCATATCACACCGCCGGGCTTTGTGACACGGTCGTACTCTGCTATGGCGCTGTCAATATCATCCATGAATATAGTGACCGACTCAATAAGGACTTTATCAAAGGTGCCGGACTTCATTGGTAAATTACGCGCATCACATCTCAGGAATGTGACTCTGTCTTCAACCCCCATCTTTTTAGCCCTTGCCTTAGACCCTTCGATCATCTTTGGCATAATATCGACACCTACAACTTTACATCCGATCTCTTTGGCAAGCCTGCAGGAAGTCCTGCCGAATCCGCAACCGACATCCAGGACACTTGAATCGGGCTTAATGTCAGCTTTTTCGATCAAGAAGTCGGTAGCAGATTTTCCCCCGATGTGTTTTGCAAAGCCTATCGATGCCAGCATATCAAGATAAGAAGACTTAGACGGATCACGATCAATATCATCCATGCCCTGATACCACCAATAAAAATATCAAAATAATATTATATAATACAATAGCGCGTAAAAAACAATCAGACTACAAAATAGAAATGAAAGAAATAAAAAAAATTAATAAACAAGCAGGCGCTTTATCCGGTTTATCACTATGGTACCGTCGCCGGCGAACACGTCGAGCTTCTTAAGCTTTCCGACATCGGTCTCGCCATTGATGTTTATGACGAATATGGATCCCCGGTTCTTGGAATATACATCCTTGAAGTCAAGCATTGCGCCGACCAGCATGAGACTGCCAGAGAATACTTTTCTCCTGATAGCATCGTCCTTTAAGAGGATCTCTATCTGATTATCGACGTTAGCCTCAGTTATGAGCGTCTCGAAATACGTATCCTCGCTTATCGGTGTCGCAGGCGGATCCTGATGGTTCTTCATATAGCTCTTCATTCCGCCCTTCTTGATGAGAAGTTTCTGCACTTCCGAGACGGTGGGCCTTATGAAATCAAGAGACCTTATGATACGAGGATGCTCTCCAGTAGCGTCCTGTGTCGCCGCACGCACTGCGCCGCATCCGGTATGGCCCAGTATCATCAATATCGGCGTGTGAAGATGGTTTACGCCATATTCTATACTGCCCATGTTAGGCTCTACACGATTGCCTATATTCTTGATAGAAAAGACTTTGCCGATCTGATCGTCTATGGTCTTTTCCATCACACGCGAGTCAGAGCATGTTACAAGCGTGACTTCGGGACGCTGGCCAAACTGAATGTCATCATATATACCGAGTTTTGTCGCCTCTTCTGCGTAGCCCTCGTTATAACCAAGCTTGCTCTTGAGCGTGTTCAGGCTATCCTCTACCGTAATTTTTACCTTCTCTGACAAGTTTAATACCCCAAAAAAATAAAAAGGATAGAAGTCTGATTTTAGACTTCTAACCTCTTGGCGACGTCGTGATAAAGTTTCGTTACGGGTATGTCCATCGGACATACATCTTCACACCCGCCGCAGTTCACACAATCCGCGCCTTCGCCAGCTACCTTAGCAAGGTGGTAGGTAAATGATGGCGGTATACTTCCCTTAAGCTCGTAAGCCGGCGACTTGCCCTCATTTTCAGTCTTAAGAGGACAGTGTACGGTGCAGCCCATGCATTTTATGCATTTGCTGAATTCATTTGCATAATAGTACGGGTCCTTTGCAGATGCCTGGAACTGAAGCCTCTGGTGCTTTAATCCAAGCTTCAGCATAGCTCCATTGGTCTTTTCCCTGATCTCGAGGCCCTTGGGTATCGGTGCCGCGGTCTCTAACAGGCCGGCGTTCATCGCGCCGCTGAGGAGCTTTGCGCCCTTGTCGCTGCATACTTCAACGAATGTGGCCTTTCCTGCGAGGTCGCCGATAACTCCCCAGTTACCGCATGCGAGGTCAGCCATTTTCGGGATCTTGACTTCGCAGCGCTGGCAGTTAGAACGCCTTCCTGCGCCTTTCTCCTCGAGCTCATCAATGGAGATGCCCTTGTGCTCATGGTCCTTTGTGACTATGATGAACTTACCCTTGTCGATCTCTTCTTTAATGACATCGTCCGGGCTGACGCCATAGTACTGGTAGATCATATCACGGGCTTCCATCGGGCGAACTGTTCCGCCGCAGTTGAGTCCGATCATGATGATGTTGTCAAGGTTGACGACGCCCCTCTTCGCGAGCACCATCATGGACCTTGCCTCGCATCCCTTTACGGGCATAGCGATCTTCATGTTCTTTGCGCCGTCAAGGTACTTGGCGAGGAACGTCACAAGGTTCAGCGGAGCGCAGTGTAATGAGCCTGCGGATTTTATCACGTCTGCAGGGTCAGTTATCAGTGTCGGCACACCATCGTATATGTCGGCACCCCTGGTAACTGCCAGGACCGCATCGACCATGCCGCTTTCGAGAGCATACTTTAACAGAGTGGTTACAGCTCCACCGCATTCTGCCTTTGCCTTGATATCCTGGTTGGTTGTCCAGGCGTAATACATATCGTTAACGTTTACCATTTTAGTGGCCTCCTGCCTTCGGTGCGACCTTTACAGGCTCTCCTGTCGGTGCTTTCTTCTCCACAGGTATAACTTCGACCTTTGCGGAGCATACCTTGAGTTCGGGCATCTTTGCGAACGGATCAAGCGCAGCGATCGTCAGCTTGTTGGCGCTGCACTCTGCGAAGTGGAACGGTATGAAGATTATACCCTTCATGATGTCCGGGGTGACCTTTGCAGCTATCTCGATCTCGCCACGCCTGGATAGGACCTTAACCTTGTCGCCGTTCTTAACTCCGAGCGCCTTTGCGTCCTCGGTGTTTATCTCGACGAAACCGGTCTTGACCTCATCGTCAAGCGTTGCAGAACGCCTGGTCATACTGCCTGTGTGGTAGTGGAAGAGTAAACGTCCGGTCGTAAGTATGAACGGATATTCCGCGTCCGGCCTCTCTGCCTGGTACTTGAATGGTACTCCGAAGAATATTCCAAGACCGTCCGGGTGGCTGAACTTCGCTGTGTGTAATATCGGTGTTCCGGGGTGAGACGTGTCGGGGCATGGCCAGTGCAGTGCTTCGGGCTTGCTGAGCCTCTCGTAGGTCATACCAGCATACTGCGGAGTGGTCTTGCGTACCTCTTCAAAGATCTCTTCCTGGGACTTGAAGTCAAATCCTGCTACACCCATTGCCTTTGCAATGTTACAGATGATCTCCCAGTCCTGCTTTGCCTCTCCTGGCGGAGCGATAGCGGGCCTCAGTAACTGTACACGCCTCTCGGTGTTGGTGAAGGTTCCGTCCTTCTCCGCGTAAGCGGCTGCCGGGAGCACTACGGTGGCCAGTTCTGCAGTCTCGGTCAGGAATATATCCTGTACTACGAGGAAGTCGATCGCCTTAAGAGCGTGCTCGACGTGGTTAACGTCCGGGTCGGAGACCATCGGGTTCTCGCCCATTATGAATAATGATTTCATCTTGCCCTCGTCGATGGCGTTCATGACCTCGACGATGGTAAGTCCCACTTTACCCGGGATGTCCTTTACGCCCCATACGCCGCAGACCTTTGCTCTGAGCTCGGGGTTTATGACTGCCTGGTAACCGGAGACCACGTTCGGAAGCGCACCCATGTCGCATGCGCCCTGCACGTTGTTCTGGCCTCTAAGCGGGTTTACACCTGCACCGCGCTTTCCGATGTTTCCGGTGAGCATGGCGAGGTTTGACATTGACAGGACGTTGTCGGTACCGGTCGAGTGCTGTGTGACACCCATCGAGTATATTAAGGATGATGCACCGCTCTTGGCGTATATCCTGGCCATCTCGCGGATGGTGTCGGCAGGCACGCCGGTGATCGGCTCTGCCCATTCGGGCGGGCACTTCATGACCTCTTCCTTGAGAGCGTCGAAGCCCTTTGTCCTGTTCTTTATGAATTCCTTGTCCTCTAAGCCTTCCGAGAGTATGACATACATCATTGCGTTTATAAGCGCAACATCAGTACCGCTCCTGAACTGTACATAGAGATCGGCCTGCTTTGCGGTCATGTTGTATCTCGGATCGGCAACTATGAGAGTAGCGCCCGCCTTCTTTGCCCTTGCAACCCTGCGGGCTATAAGCGGGTGGTCCTCGAAAGTGTTAGAACCAATGATGAAAACGCACTTTGCTTCTTCGATATCTTTGATCGAGTTAGTCATTGCACCGCTGCCGAGGGATTTTGCAAGTCCTGCGACTGTGGTACCGTGGCAAAGCCTTGCGCAGTGGTCTATGTTAGCGGTCTCGAGAGCGACACGGGCGAATTTCTGCATTATATAATTCTCTTCGTTGGTCACTCTTGCAGATGCGAAGCATGCCATTGCATCCGGGCCATAGGTGGCTTTGATTTCCTTAAACTTTGATGCGATAAGAGAGATCGCTTCATCCCAGGTAGCCGGCACTAATTTACCGTCTTTCCTGATGAGCGGGGTAGTTAATCTGTCGTCCCTGTGAAGGAATTCGTGGGCGAAGTTACCCTTGGGACAGAGCTTACCTTCGTTTACCGGGTGTCTCTTCCATGGTTCAACTCCGACGACCTTTCCGTCTTTTGCGACAAGGTTCATTCCACAACCGCAACCACAGTATGGACAGATCGTAGGTACAACATCGATTTTCATATATTCACACCTTCAATAAGATTTGTTGTTTTTAATATAAATGAAGGGGATTAATATCCCCTTAACTTTACAGGTTCAAATAGCTGTTCTTACTGGTTTACTTTGAGGGCTGTGCCTTAGCCTCTGCTCCTGCTTTCGCTGCCGCGGGCTGCCTGAGGTAGAGGTACCAGTAAATCATACCGACGAATAATGCACCGCCGACAATGTTGCCGAGCGTGACGGGTATGAGGTTTGTTACGAAGAAGTTATACCAGCTTATGTTGCCGAATGCAACTCCAGCATTTGTAAGGCTTGCTGCGATCGTTGCGTCCGTGGAGACGAATATTCCCAGCGGTATAAAGAACATATTTGCGATACAGTGTTCAAATCCGATCGTGACGAAAGCCATTATCGGGAACCAGCAAGAGAAGATCTTACCTATAACATCGTCTGCACTTAATGCGAGCCATACTGCAAGGCAAACAAGCCAGTTACAGCCTATTCCCCTGAAGAACGCCGTAGTAAAGTCCAGTCCGCATTTTCCGTTTGCCACAGTTGCCGCCCAGCTTGCCCAGGGGATCGAGTTGAATAATCCGCACTTGTACGCAAGGAAGTATGCAAGGAATATGGAACCTATGAAGTTACCAATGTAAACAATGGTCCAGTTAATTGCCAGGCCACCCCAACTTGCTTCTTTATTCAACACGCTCAAAGGTGCGAACATACAGTTTCCTGTAAAGAGTTCGGAACCACCGATGACGACACACATGAGACCTACAGGGAACACTGCGCCGGCGGCGAACTTGATAAGACCGCTCGGTAACTTGATCGCTGCTGTAGTGCCATCAGAGAAAGCCAGTGAACCGCCTGCCAGTCCGCCTGCGACTATCTCACTTAATAATGCTCCAAATGCAATATATGCACCTGCGAGGAATCCCAAAAGTAATAGCTTGTCTATAGGTAGCTTACACTTAACGCCACCCGCTCCTGAAGCTGCTTTTGTTATTTCAGCGGGAACTTTAAATGCCATAATATATCCTCCTTTATTTTTAGGGGCCTGGTTCGCCATTCCAGGGCTGCCATAAAACCCTTTAAGGATGGCTACTAAAGACCTACCTTAAAAAAAGATTATATGTTATATCATAAAAGGTATATTAATGTTACGATGCGTTAACATTCTTGATTTTTATATTAAAAAGACGAATATATGTTTAGTCCGGAACTCATATGCTGCCAATTTTTATATGGCATCGTTTTTTAATCGAAGGATCACTATTTTTTGGATATATTTAGTATCAGTTTATATTTAGTTCCGTTTTAATCAATAGTTAAGTCTATAATTACGTATAAATAGCTTGCTAAAAAATGTTTAGAAAAAATGCAATTGTTAATTATATTTAGTTAATATAAAAATAGTAAGGTAATCATAATTAATAACATACCATTTTACAAAATTTTCAAACAAGGGCTAAAAGTGCGCATCCAAATAAATCCTTTGATTGCTTAGATAAGGGTAATAATGCCAAAAATATATAAGTAATGACAAATATAACACAGAATTTGTTAATTCGAATTTTTACGAGTGTTGAATATTTTTATTGAACAAGAGAAAACATTATATATTGTGGTGGAAGAGAATAACGTTTAGAGGCGGTATATTTGAGTCAAACAGTAGTAGTATCACCGACAACTCGACACGAAGGACACTCAAAGCTCGTCCTACAAGTTGATGACAACGGGATAGTGACACAGGGTAACTACCTGAGCACAACCCCGGTAAGAGGATTCGAGAAATTTATTACGGGAAGACCAATGGAGTTCGCTCCGGTCGCATCATCCAGGTTCTGCGGTATCTGCCCCATAACCCATGCGTCTGCATCTGCGGAATCCATTGAGAGAGCCCTGGGTATCATCCCGCCAAAGGATGGTGTCGTCTTAAGGCAGTTATGTAACATCGGCAGCAGGCTTCACAGCCACCCGTTACACCAGCTGCTCGTTCTTCCGGACTATGTGAAGAACCCGGACGAGGCCCTTGCAGCGACCGTAAGGATCCAGAAGATGAGAAAGATCGCACAGATGATCATAGATTATACTGGCGGCGAAGCAATACACGCCCCCAACATAAGGATAGGCGGTATGCAGAAGAACCTCTCCGAGGTTGCCAAGAGAAAGATCATCGAGGCATTAAAAGAATACGAGCCATTAATGAAAGAGCAGGTCGCATTCATGATAAACGCTTTCCAGAAGTCTGACGCACCGAAGACACTCGGTGTCCACGACAGAGAGCTCATGGCAACTGACCTTAACTATGGTAACTCCGACGTATTCGAATCAGAGTACTTCTACAGGTTCTCTGAGATAACCCCGAAGTCCTACTACCCTGTCGAAGAGGTAGGAATGGATGCATGCGGAACGGTACCACTCGTAGGCGGCAAGACCGTAGAGGGCGGACCGAAAGCAAGGCTTACCAAGTTCAAGGGCTTTGGCAAGAAAGAATGTGGAGACTTTGACCCCAAGGGTGCAATGGCCATCAACATAGCAAGGGCATTAGAGATACCCTACGCATATGACAGGGCAGTGGAGCTTATCACCCAGCTGAACACTAACGGCGCTACGCTCACCAAGCCACCAGAGTCCGGCGGCGACGGTGTCAAGTTAGGAGTTGCAGCGAACGAGGCCCCGAGAGGCGTTAACGTCCACTGCGCGAAGGTAAAAGATGGCAAGATCGCCTACTACAACTGTCTCGTAGCAACGACCTGGAACATTCCGACCGTCGGCAATGCTTGCGAAGGGCAGCACTACAAGTGGGCTGAATATGTTGTCAGGGCTTACGACCCGTGCGTATCGTGCTCTACCCACATGATCGTCATTGACGAAGAGGGTAAGGTCGTAACCGAGGCCAACATATGATGTTTGAAGAGGAGATCTTAGTAGTTGGCTGCGGGAATATCCTGTTCCAGGATGACGGCTTTGGACCTCGAGTTGCACAGGATCTCAATAATTACGAGCTACCGCCAGGAATAAGGGTAATAGATGCAGGTACGGGTGCCCCGCACCTGATCTTTACCCTGCTTGACGAGACTTGTAAGAAACTGATAATCCTTGACTGCATACACTGGGGAGCCAAACCGGGAACCCTGAGGAAATTCTCAGTGGATGAGTTACCAAAGGGTAAATTCATCGACGCACACAACTGGACCCTGAGCGAGCCGTTACACGACCTTAAGGATAAAGTTGAGATAGTCGTCATAGGCTGCCAGCCGGCGAAGGTTTCCGACCCTGACATCGAGATCGGTCTCACCGAAGAAGTGGAAAAAGCCATTCCTAAAGCTATAGAGATGGTATTTGAAGAAATAGGGATAGAACATGGGACTATTAGACAAGATACTAGGGAAAACGTCTGGAGCACCATCTAAAGAAGTGACAGCGGCTCCTACCGCGGCTCCCGTGACCAAAGCTCCCGAACCCGTTAAACAAGAAGTTGCACCGAAGAAATCGGAGGAAGTTAAAGTGTCAAAGCCAAAGTTAGCATACGTTCATTTAAGCGGCTGCACCGGTTGTCTTATCTCATTATCGGACAACTACGAAAAGCTGCTCGATGTCCTGGGCGCAGTGGACCAGGTATACAACCTGACATTGATGGACCAGAGAGAACTACCAGAGGGTAAGATTGACATTGCGCTCGTAGAAGGAGCAGTATGTCTCCAGGACGAGCACAGCGTGCACCTGATAAAGGAAACAAGAGAGAAAGCAGGCCTCGTCATAGCATACGGTGGCTGTGCGGCCACAGGTTGTGTCACCAACTTCTGCAGAGGCGGCCAGGCAAACCAGCCGCAGCATGAGTCATTCGTGCCTATCAACAGGGTCATCAAGGTAGACGCATACATACCCGGATGCCCGCCGACACCGGAGATCATCTATAATGTGGCCATCGCAGCAGTTACCGGTGACATGGAATACTTACAGCCGTTCCTTGCAGACAAGGGCGGATACGCCTGCGGTTGTGACCTGTTCACGAAGATCGTCGAGAACGGTCTCTGCATAGGCTGCGGAACCTGCGCATCATCCTGCCCGACCAGGGCCCTTGAGATGCAGTTCGGCAGGCCAAGCCTCAACAACACCAGGTGTGTAAAGTGCGGTGCTTGCAGTGCGGCATGCCCGAGAAGCTTCCTGCCTGTATCCCAGATAGAGAAGAAACTGATGGTGTAAGGAGGAAAAGAAATGGCATTTGGAAAATACAAGGAAGTCTACGCGTTAAAGGCGAAGGACAACGCAGTCACCGGCGTAGCACAGGATGGCGGAGTAGTCACCGCACTTCTCTGCTATGCGCTTGACCAGGGCATCATCGACGGGGCAATCGTAGCAGGTAACAGCGAAACCCCGTGGCTGCCGAAGCCTGTGGTAGCGACCACCAAGGAAGAGATCATAGCGGCGGCAGGTACAAAGTACACTATCAGCCCGAACGTTGCGGCAGTTAAGGACGCTGTCCGTGAGATGGGCTGCGACAAGCTTGCAGTAGTAGGCACCCCGTGCCAGATCTACGCAATACAGAAGATGAGGCTATACCCGTTCGGCGCAAGGCATGTCCCGGACAAGATCGCCATGACCATCGGTATCTTCTGTACCGAGAACTTCACCTACCAGGGCCTTAAGACCATCATCGAGGACCACTGCAAGGTGCCCATCGAGTCCGTCAAGAAGATGGAGATCGGCAAGGGCAAGTTCTCGATCAAGGCAGACAAGGACGTCGCTATACCCATCAAGGAAACCCACAAGTACGAACAGCCGGGCGACCACGTCTGCACTGACCTGACAGCGGAGTTCGCGGACATAGCCACCGGTTCCATCGGAACCCCGGACGGATGGTCCACCACCTTCGGAAGGACAACAAGGGGAACCGAGTTACTGAAGAAGGCGATCGCTGCAGGCGTATTCGAGTCCAAGGCGATGGCAGATGTCCAGCCGGGATTACCGTTACTCGAGAAGCTCGAGGCCGCCAAGAAGGACAAGGCCAAGAAGCACGTCGAGGAAATGAAATCCCTCGGATTATTCGTCACCCCGGGCATTATATACTGAACGTGGAAAATACGAAGCAGGCCCCACAGGGCTTGCTTAAACCTTTTTATTTTATCGTATGTTTATTTACGATGGCTGTGGCCGTCGATTTTTATCGCGGGCTAAAATAGATCATGAATAAAAATTAATCCATGTCCTCTATCTTGAAGACTTCCGTAAGCATGCCTGCCTTATAATCCTCGAAGGCGTCTTCTGCAGTACCTACGGCCCCTTTGAAAACCCTGACACCTTCATTCAGCAATATGACAAGCATATGGGGCCCCACATATCCGCTGAGGATTATTTTAACGCCGATGTCGGCCAGGAATTTTGCAGGCGTCTTTCCGCCTTTTACGTTAGGGTCGTTATGTAATATCTCGAAGGACTTTATTTCCACACCTTCCGTCTCCAGTATGACAAAATCCTCCGCCATACCGAAATGGTCCGTGATCTCCGACTGCAAGCCGTTTGGCGATAATACCGGGACTGCCATTTTGATCATTGGTCACACCTGAACAAATCATGCTGAAATAAAGGCAAATGATAGCGATGCCTGTTAGATATTATTTAAAAAAGGGATTATAAAAGGATGCCGGAATTATCTGTTACTACAGTCACATTTACCAATCTCGGAATTTTCGCACAGCTTGCCGGCAGAATATTGTTTTACGGCATCTGATATGCTCCCGTTTGCCCCAAAGAATACGCGTATACCGTTCCCTATGAAAGAAAGGCGCTCTATCTCCTTGATGTCGTCCACGAGGACTGCTTCCACGCCTTTTCCGGATAGCATAAAGGTCACTGCGCCGGTCATGCCGTTGACGCTTTCGGGCAGCGTGATGGCCAGAGGTTCTACGCCGGATATGCCATTACTATCTATTTCGACGATGGTAAAATATTTACAGCCGGAAATACCCCTGCAAACGTTCGAATTTAATCCTTCTCCGGAATCTGATGGTATGCCTATTTTCATCGTATCGTCAATCTATAGGGACATATGTATTAAAAACTTTAGCATACGCGAGACGAAAAGCATATCTAAAAAAGGATAAATTATGAATAGATACCTATATTAGAGATAGATAGAACCTATTAAACATATAATTCATATAATAAAAAAGTTCGTGGTTTTCATGAGGATCAGCATAATAGGAACAGGCTATGTCGGCACCGTTACTGGCACATGCTTCGCTCACCTCGGAAACGAGGTCATATGCGTGGACGTCGACCCGAAAAGAGTGGAAATGATAAATAAAGGCATCCCCCCGATATATGAGGAAGGGCTTGAAGAGCTTTTAAAGGAGCACGCGGGAAAGAATCTCAGGGCAACGCTCGATTATGATGATGCGATAGAGAACTCGGATATATCATTTATTTGTGTCCCAACCCCGTCGGATGAGAACGGTAAGATAGACCTTCGTTTTATACGAGAGGCCAGCAAGAGTATCGGGGAGAGGATAAAGAACAAGGATTCTTATCACGTGGTCGTCGTAAAAAGCACGGTAGTGCCGGAGACCACTTCGAAAGTGGCTACCCCGGTCCTGGAAGAATATTCCGGGAAGAAGGCGGGAAAAGAATTCGGCGTGGGCATGAACCCCGAATTTTTAAGGGAAGGAAAAGCAGTATATGATTTCCAGAACCCCGACCGCATAGTCATAGGCGCGGACGATAAAAAAGCCGAAAGCATAATAAGGAGCCTTTACTCCGCATACAACTGCCCGATCATCACGACGGACACCAGGACCGCGGAGATGATCAAGTATGTATCCAACTCGTTCCTCGCAACAAAGATATCTTTCTCGAACGAGGTCGGCAACATTTGCAAGAGACTCGGAATAGACACGTATAAGGTCATGGAGGCCGTGGGACTTGATGCCAGGATATCGCCGCATTTCCTCAGGTCTGGCCTGGGGTTCGGCGGAAGCTGCTTCCCGAAGGACGTTAAGGCGCTGATAGGAAAAGCTTCTGAAGTCGACTATGAGCCAATATTGCTCAAGACCGTGCTAAAGGTCAACGACGACCAGCCGTCGCGCCTGATACAGCTTTTAAAGAAGCATATCCCCGAGCTCAATGGTAAAAAGATAGCAGTGCTGGGACTTGCATTCAAGAACGATACCGATGATATACGTGAGTCCAGGGCGATACCGGTGATAGGGACCCTACTTGCAGAGGGCGTCGATGTATCGGCATACGACCCGATGGCCGCCGAACACATGAAAAGAGTGTTCCCCAACGTAAAATACCACAGGACAGCAGGAGACGCGCTGGAAGGCGTCGACGCTTGCATAATCGCGACCGAATGGTCAGAGTTCGAAAAGCTCAACGGCGATTTCTCAAGAATGAAAGGCCGCATAGTCATCGACGGCCGTAAAGTTGTGAACCCCGAAGATAAGGGCATTATCTACGAAGGCCTGTGCTGGTAAAATCCACACGGGCAATCTTTTTATTTTTACGGGTAGACCTTTTATCATGCATGTGGCCGGATTATGTAACATCTGCGGAAAGCCTGCCGGACGGCTGCATACGTGCACTCTGTGCGGAAATATCGTTTGCGACGAATGCATGTATGAAGACGTATGCAAAAAATGCCTGAGCAGGAAAACCAAGAAATAAATATATCATAATAAAGTAAGCTCCGTGTTAGCTCATAGCATGGAGCGTAACCTTTTTAACTTTTCAAAATATCTTGATGTAAGATGTCGGAAATCTACAGCCTTATTGCAGGATTAATTATAGGGCTTTCCCTGGCGGTGCCGCCGGGACCGATGAATGCCGTCATAGCAGCGGAGTCAGTTAAAAGGTCATACGTTAACGGCATAAAATTGGGCCTGGGCGCGATGACCGCTGACGGGATATTCCTTGTTATAACGCTAATAGGCGTAGCTATTTTATTCACCGGTGACGCTGTCAGGATGATAGTGTCAGCTGCAGGCGGCCTTATTCTGGGTTATATGGCCATCATGACGCTTAAAAGCTATAAAGAGCCCTTAAAAGAAAAAGAAAATGGAGTCATGAGGTATCCGTATATTGTAGGGCTTACGATGGGCCTCACAAACCCCACGCAAGTATTGTGGTGGATCACAGCAGGGGCAGCTCTTATATCATATTTTAATGAGTTCGGCGTGATAGGGTTTTTCATTGGCATTCTCGTCTGGGTGACGGCACTTTCGCTGTTGATGCATTACGCCAGTAAGAAGATCAACGGCATTTACCCGTATGTGATACTGGCGAGCGGCATATGCATACTATTCTTCGGGATACTGCTGTTATATAACGCCGCAGGCATAGCGCTTACTATTTTCTGAGGTGAAATACCTGCCATAGGATAGTTAGCCAATAGCCTTTTCAGCTCTCATGTTTTCCTGTAAAAACCCTTTGATCTCCGGATTAACGTAATATTTTTTATTACGGCCTTCCTGCTCCATTCGGATAATATCGTTATTCAGGAGCTTTCTCATATGCATGAACACGATGCTTTTATTCAGGCCTAGTTTATCGGAAAGCTCCTTATTGCTCATGCCGGGATAGTCGATTATCGCCTTGATGATCCTCACATCTTTCTCATTCCGGATACAGGACAATATTATTTTTTCACTTTCAGTATACGTAGACGAATTTTTATAGAACCGGGTGAACTTCCCTATTTTGCTGACAGCGATTTTTCTCTCGGATTCTAGCTTTTGTAAATGATACCTGACCGTGCCGAGATTTATCTTCGTCTTATCAGAGATATCGGCCATAGTGGACCCGGGATTCTCTAAAATGAATTTATATATGATGTCTCTGTTCCGGTTATCCAGAAGGTTCTTGATAGCATAAAAACCGACAGGTATGCCAAACATTGCGATGTAATACTTCAGGCTGTCAATAACGAACACGATCTTGATCCAGAGAGGAAGCTCTACATAGGATATTGTGCCATCAGCCCCGCCGGTATCTATGCGGGACCTTTCTTCGTCGCTCAGGTTCGGATAGTCGACAAGATCATCATATAGCTGTGCCGGCATGACGATATAGCCGCTGCTGCTCTGGCTGCCATATTCGCTCGCTAAAAGCTCATCTATCTGAGACATGTTCATTTCGCTGGCATTCTGGAACGCAGGATTATTTTTAATGTCCTCTTCAGTCACGAAAACGGAATCCTTCGACCTGTCCCGTAAAATATGATCCATTACATAATCCAGAGTGCCCGACATCGATCCGTCCGGATACACAAAACTGCTGTTATTGTTTTGAGCACTCGCGGAGATAATAAAAACATTAATGAAAAGTGTAATGATTACGATAAGCGATATGATAAAACTGAATAGTGATACCACACCTGCATTTCTTCCGGGAAGCATTTTTGTAGCATACATACCTTTTCACTTTTGTTTCAAATATTTGAATATTAGCTATATACATATAACAATATAAAAGTTTTGTACATAATTTTAAAAAATAGATATTTTCATTTTACTGACATATATAAGCCATAACACGAATAATAATAAGTGATGTAGAAAGTTAAAATGATAGATATTATTAACGGTATGACAAAGAAATAAACAAAATATCCGTATAACCTTACACAATTATTAAGGGTGATGTTTTTCAGGTTAGTTTAAAAATATGTTGACATCAGAAGGTGAAAAAGATGGCCATGGAAAATAAACTATCATCTCTGGAAAATATACTCGGCGCCGGCCTTGCCCTGTCCATATTACTGGCATTTGCCATATATCTGCAGGGTACGATGACTTTATTGCTTGCCGATATTGTCTTAATGATCGCCATCGCTGCATTTTATCTTGTCAGGAAGTTTTCCATGGTAAAATTCAGGACGGCCATTATCGCAGGTACGATAGCTTCAATAATATTCTTAATATCATTCTGGGGCATTATGATCCTGAGCATCGATAGCACTGGAAGCGCTCGCATATATTATGAAATAAAGATCTCAGGATTGGATAATTATACCTCGGCTGACGGTGCAGAAATATTGATACCGCTGCCTATGAAAGACGGGATACCCGCCGTAAATGAGGAAGATCTTAAAAGGATCGAAACCGGTAACTGGACTGTCAGCATTAAAGACACCAGTACAGGGAAAATGCTCGCATTTTATACGAACGATAAAGACCTATCGGACATTCACGCCATATTAGAAGAGACCGGCGATGCCAGGATCGATAGAGTGAGCGTGAGAAAGGACATCATTCTTTTCCCATACCTGAACGGGACGGAGACCGCCATATCTACTGAAAAGTATCTTCCGGGTAAAGACATCATATCGACAGATTATGTTACCGCAGTCTACATTTGCGATGAATTAGTCCCGTATGAGAATGCGTCAGGAAATATCACTATAATTCTACATTTTAAAAATAACGGCGGGAGATATTACTCCCATACAGGCAACGAATATGAGATCAGTGTCGACAGGATAGTGACGAAAAACATGACCGGGATGATCGCTGCGGATGCAAATGTAAGGATCTTGGATGGAGAATGGAATTGAAATAGCAGGTGGCCATCGTGAGCGGAAAATACAGGGAAGCTATGAGGATCGCGGAAAATGCCGGATTATTGCTTGCGGTACTGCAAATATGGTCATTATCATTGTCTATTGACAGGGCAGGTAAGATTAGCCAGGTAAATACAGCATCCGTTGAAGCACTAATATTGACCGCGGTGATCATCGGTGCAGGATGTGTGGGAGCGTTAGCCGTCCGGCTCTCATCGGGATGGATAAAGGACAGGAAAGACGCGCTTTCGATAGCGACATATGCAGGGGCCATATTAGGAGGTATCAGCGCATTGGCCGCGATAATACTGGCCCTGTCGGAACCTGTGATATACGGATCAACATACGGATATCCCTATTCTATCCTCGGAGGCCTGTTCCCGTTCGACCTGATAACATATCTTTTAACATTCGGGGTCTTTGGAATCAGTCACATGCCGCCGATGAACATTTTCGGACATGAATATAGCTATGTCATGTTATTAGCCCCACTCAGGATACTGTGGTTCGCCTTGATAGCAGGGATTGGCGGCTGGTACTATGCCAAATATTTCTTGAAAAAATGAAAGCCTACATTTTCAGGAGCCTGGCGTTTATCGCCACTATAACTGTGCTCAGGCTCATTAAAAGAGCTCCGACAGCAGGCGACAACAAAATGCCTATACTATAAAGGACGCCGGCAGCCAGCGGTATGGCAAATGCGTTGTAGCCGGTCGCCCATAAAAGGTTTTCCAGCATCTTCCTGTATGTCTTTTTAGAAAGATTCACAATATCAACGACATCGCGAGGATCGTTTTTTACCAGGATGATGTCGGCACTTTCCACTGCCACGTCGGTCCCGGCACCTATGGCTATACCCACATCAGCCTGTACCAGAGCAGGGGCATCGTTGATGCCGTCACCGACCATCGCCACAGAATATTTTTTCTGGACTTCTTTAACCTTCTCGGCTTTTTTATCGGGCAATACATTGGCAAAGTATTCATCAATACCTATCTCTTCGGATACTGCCTTTGCGACAGACTCGTTATCGCCTGTCAGCATGATGCATTTAATACCCATATCTTTTAGTTTTTTTATAGCATCTTTTGACTCATCTCTTACGATATCTGCCAGCGCAAGGACACCCAGGGGACGATCCCCCTCAAGCAAGTATACGACGGTCTTTCCCTGTCCCAGCAGTTTTTCCGCCCGGTCATCTCTGACCTCGATGTTTTTTTCTTTAAGATATCCCGGGCTTACTACTTTCATCATTTTCCCGTCGACCTTAGCCTCTACCCCCTTGCCAGCTATAGCCTTGAACTCTGATGTTTTAGCCAGTTCTAGCTCTTTTTCTTTAGAGGTCTTGACCACGCCCTGCGCTATAGGATGTTCGGAATTAGACTCTATTGATGCAGAATATCTTAATACTTCATTTTCGTTGAGATCTCCCAGAGAGATTATGTCCGCGACCCCGAAAACTCCTTTAGTTAGCGTACCGGTCTTATCAAATATGATGGCCTGGATGTTCCTTGCTTTCTCGAATGCCGTCCTATCCCGGATCAGTAAGCCGGACTTTGCCGCCAGCGAAGTAGAGACGGCAACTACGAGAGGCACAGCAAGGCCCAGTGCGTGGGGACACGTTATTACCATGACCGTTGCCATCCGCTCGATCGCAAAAACAAGTGTCTCGCCATATAATAGCCATGCGATGAGAGTGATAGTGCCTACGGATAGTGCGATGATCGTCAGCCAAAAAGCTGCTTTATTGGCAATATCCTGGGAACGCGATTTGCTCTCCTGTGCTTTCCTTACTAGCTCTACTACCTGGTTTAGATATGTGTCCTTCCCGGTCTTCTTCACTTCTACGACCAGGGAACCTTCTGCGTTTATCGAGCCCCCGATGACCTCGTCATCGACGTTCTTTTCGACCGGCTTTGATTCTCCGGTCAGCATCGCCTCATTAACGCTGGATGCGCCATCAACAACAGTACCATCTACAGGTATTTTTTCTCCAGGCTTTACAAGGACCTTATCCCCTGCTTTCAGCTGATCGACCTCTACATCCTCTGTCTCGCCATTTTTTAGAAGATGGGCCTCCGAAGGCATGATCTTCACAAGCTCTTCAAGAGCCCTTGAAGCGCCCATGACCGACCGCATCTCTATCCAGTGTCCCAGCAGCATGATGTCTATAAGCGTGGCAAGTTCCCAGAAAAACGTCTTACCTTCCAATCCGAAGACAACTGCAGAGCTATAGACGTATGCGACCGTGATCGCAACGGCGATCAGCGTCATCATGCCCGGCTGCTTTTTCTTTAGTTCATCAACAATGCCTTTAAGGAATGGATAGCCGCCATAAAAATAGATTATAGTCGAAAGTATGAACCTTATATATAATGAGCCGGGAATGTCAAAGCTAAACCCGAAGAACTGCTGTATGGTAGGAGAGAGGGCGATTATTGGGATCGTCAGGATAAGGGATATTATGAACCTCTTCTTGAAATCCTCGAGCATTGCGGCATGGCCTTTATGAGCTGCATGGCCTTCACCCTTCATCTCATGGCCTTTATGCATCTCATGTTTTTCATGCTCCATTTTGCCCTTTTCCTGTTTAGTTTCTTCCTGCTCATGCATTCCATGCTTTTCATGATCGAGATCCATTGAGAGCCTCCAGATTCGCATTTATAGACTGGTTTTTCCAGTTATTAGTAAATTATTATAATAATTATAAAATAAATTATTTTATTAAATTAAATATTGTACCGGATGAATCCTTGCTTTATATTCTTAGAGATTTTAAACAGGCGGACATCAAGACAAACCTAACATTGTGTCATTCTACAGGCCCGCCTTCCCCGCCCGGCTCTTTCGAGCCCTTTGCCGCGGATTTCATCCCTATGCGGGATTCCTTTTTTTCTTTAAGCTCACGCTTTGTCTCCGGTATTCCCTCAGGTATGTTTTCTCGAGTCATGAAGAATGGTGAGATGCTCATAAAAATAAACAGGATTGAAATAATAAGCAAAATTGCAGAAATATGCGGATAATATTACGGATTATCCGCCCTCTTCTTAAAAATTGGAAAAAAGGAAAATGAGCGGGTCATTTTTTCAATGCTTCTGCGATGACCGGTGCCACGCTTATCACGCTTGTCGCCTTTTCCAGCGTGTCCGTGGATATTACCGACTTCACACCGGCATTGTAAAGCTTCAGTACGGCGTTCCTGACAAGTACCGGGTGCACGCATCCGACATATACGTCGCGAACTCCATTAGTCTTTAGCAGCTTAATAGCCTCTGCTATTGTTCCGCCGGTGCTTATTATATCGTCGAGGAGCACTACGTCCCTGCCGTTAATGTCAAGGTTCTTAGGGGCTATCTTTACCTCTTCGCCCGACAGCCTTGTCTTTTCAAGGTAGTCATAATGTAATCCTCTCGGCTCTGACGCGGATCTTACAAGGTTCAATGCGCCATCGTCAGGAGCAAGGATGACAGGGTCAAGCAGGCCCATTGTGTCAATATAATTACCTATTTCAGGAGCGGCGTTAAGGTCTGTGGCCTCGCACGGGAAATGCTTTAAAACGGAGCGGTCGTGGATATTGACGGTGAAAACACGGTCCGCGTCGATAGTTTTCGCCATGGCCCTGGCGCTTATCGGCTCTCCTTCCTTGAAACGCTTATCCTGCCTGGCATATCCGAAATACGGCACGACGACTGTTACGCTCTTTGCCTCGTCGCACGCATCGATGAGCTGTAAAAGATAAATAAGGTCAGAAGAATGTGGCGTACTCTGGATTATGACGATATCTTCACCCTTGACATCCCCGGTCACCCGGCAATAGACCTCCCCGTCAGGGAACTCCTTATAGTCGGTGAGATCGAATTCACAGTCTAAAAGCGATGCGACCCTCGTGGCCAATAACTGAGACGACGGCCCTGCCACAATCCTGGTACTCATAAGCCATACAACCTTTTTTAGTGATTAGCTTTCATACTTTGTATAGCTAACCCTTTCTGCGGTAAACTGTACTTTATGCCATATAAATCTATCCTAGTGAGCCATATCATATATTAGTCAGAATAGTAGGTCCCGTAAATTTATAGTTCTTACATCCACCCTTCCGCCACAAAGGAACACTAAGTACACTAAACTGTTAACCACGAAGCACACGAAGGCGAACAAGGACACGGCTTCCAACCACAAAGCGCACGAAGGCGAACAAGGAACACAAAAGACTTCTTTTAGAAGATGAACATATACTTAAAAATAAATTAGTGTACCTTATTCGCCTTCGTGCGCTTCGTGGTTAACAGTATAGTGTACCTTACTCGCCTTCGTGCGCTTCGTGGTTAACAGTATAGTGTACCTTACTCGCCTTCGTGCGCTTCGTGGTTAACAAAAAACCGTGCCCTTAGTCGCCTTTGAGATAAACTTAATCGGAGATGAATCCGCGCATACATAAATACGAAACATAAATATGGACTCTTTAACGCAAGAAAAGGTATGATAAAAAAATAAGGCCTTTTTGTCGCAGGCCTTTATTTGTTGAACTTGTTGACAAGCCCGACGCCGTACTCTGCGAGTTTTTTAGCCCCGGCCCCGGTCTTCGACTCGGCGAATACCCTGACTATAGGCTCGGTGCCTGACTCCCTGATCAGCACCCATCCCTCGGGCTTAAAGACCTTGACGCCATCGGTCATATCGACCGTTTCGCCTTTGACCTCTTCTGTGATCTTTTTCATGACGGCATCCTTGTCTTTGCATTTTATCTTGTCCTTGACGCTCGCATAAGAAGGCACTTCGCTTACGATCTCTGACAGCTTTTTGTTGGTATGTGCAAGCATCTCGAGCATTGTCGCAGCGGACATGCCGCCGTCACGACAGTACTGGAACTCCGGGAATATTAGCCCGCCGTTGCCTTCTCCTCCGAATACCGCGTCAGTTTCCATCATTTTACGTGCGACGTGGATACTGCCGACCTTTGTCCATATCACTTTAGAGTTATACTGTTTTGCTATGTCCTCAATGACCGAGGACGAGCTTACAGGCGTAACGATTGTGCCCGGCTTCCTCTCAAGCTTATATTTTGTCATCATCGCTAGGAGCACATCCTCGTTAATGAAATTGCCTTTGTTGTCCACGAATACTGCCCTGTCGGCGTCACCGTCATGCGCAATGCCGATGTCGGCACCGGCTGCGACAACAGCAGCCTTCAGGTCGTTGATCTCGTTGCCGGTCGGCTCAGGGTTCCTTCCCGGAAATGTGCCGTCCACCTGCGCGTTAAGTGTGATGACCTTACAGTTAAGCTTGCGCAGCAGGAATGGCGCCGTAACGCTGGCTGCGCCGCACCCCGTATCTACGACCACCTTGAAATTTTTCTCCCTTATCATCCCGGCATCCACTTTACTGATTATGCCTTCGATATAATCGGGTTTGGGGTCGTAGTGCCTCAGGTCTCCGGTCTGGTCCCATGTCGCTTTTTTAAAGTTACCGGAAAAGTATATTTTTTCTACGACGGCCTCATCTTCACGGGATAGCTCGGTACCGTCCCCTGCTATGCCTTTTATGCCGTTATATTCGGGCGGGTTATGCGAAGCCGTTACCACTATGCCGGCATCCGCGTTATATTTTTTAACATAATATTGTATAGTCGGCGTCGGTGCTATACCCAGGTCGACCACCTTGCAGCCCGTCGAGAGCAATCCGGCTATAACAGCATTCTTAAGCATCTCCCCCGATTGCCTCGTATCCCTGCCGACCGCAACGACACCGTTCTTGAACGTGCCTATGCTCTTTGCAAGGTTCATCGCCATATCCGTCGTCATTTCGACGTTTGCTATACCCCTTACGCCATTAGTGCCAAATAATGCCATATGAAATCCTCTGTTAGTTTGTAGATAGATCAATGATCGTGATGGTCATGTACCCAAAACTCTCTGGATACCGTGAACTCTTTTTTCCAGATAGGGACTTCGTCCTTGATCCGCTCGATCGCATCGCTTAGGGCGGGGAAAAGCTCCTGCCTGTGACCCGACAGGATCACTATGTACACGATATCGTCACCGGCCTCGATCCTGCCGGTCTTGTGATGTATCAGAACGTCCAGTATTCCATCTTTCTTTTTCAGGTCGTCCTCTATTGCCTTGATCCTTTGCCTCATTACCTCGTCATAGCTTTCAAATTCAAGGGCTTCGGTGACCTCGTCTCCTGCCACCTCGCGTACGATCCCCGTGAACGTACCGATGGCTCCCGCTTCCTTTACTTTCGGGCTTTTCTTGATCTTAGCTATAAGATAGTCCAGCGAGACGTGATCGGGCTGTGCCATGGCGATCTTTGCCAGCTCCCCGGCGCTCGCGTTTATGTCAACTCTCGCGACGATATTGGACGCTTCGACATCGCCTATAGCTATCTTCGGGACATCGCTATCCTTGAACCCTTCAACGACCGCGAAGTCCAGTCCCTCCTGAGAAAGCTGCTTCAGGGCGCTTTTTAGATCGTTCATCTTCATGATCTTCGCGCTCCTAGTAGGCGTTACGCCCACGACGACCTGAGCTCCGCTCTCAAGATGCCTCTCCGTATCCCCCATTATGGGAAATATTTCTTCTCTCGTATGTTTTACAGTGCCAACTGTACCGTATTTTGACAGCTCTGAAACCAGGCGCTCCACCAGAGTGGTCTTGCCTGTCTTTTTATAGCCGACAATGGAAATAACTTTCATGAACGCATCGACTCATTATTTAATCATCTGTATACGTTTTAAAATTTGTGTATCGTAAAAATATAATTAGATAAGAAATCCATACCATCAAAAATAATATAAATTAAAAAAATGCCGATCGTTCGACCAGCTTAAAAAGGTTTTTGCGGTGATAAACTTCCAAACCAGCGTATCTTCACAAATATCCTTTCTTCTCTAACCAGTCAACCTGCGGACCGGTATATCTCCATATGACGTCGCCCTTTTCATTCTGGAACTCCCATGGTACGACGATCACTACATCATTCTCACGGATCCATATCCTTTTCTTGATCTTGCCCGGGATCCTGCACATGCGGGTAACGCCGTCTGCACACCTTACCACGACTCGATTAGCGCCAAGCATGCTGACCACTGTGCCCAGGATCTCGCCTTCTCTTTTATTCGGCGTCCTTACTCTGGTGAACTCGCCCTGTCCGGGTGCGCCTTCACCGGGTTTTCTATTTACGTTTGGCTTATCCAGTTTATCACCTCATATTTGATAATCTACTGAATTTATCATTATACTTTTTTTCTAACGGGCTCGATTATCATGTTCATGTATTTCGCCGCAGCCTTCTTCAGGTCAAGCGGATGGACTTTCTGCGCGGCGAAATCATCTCTCAGTGCCGCGAAGCTCGAATACTCTAAGTTACCGCCGTGCTTCTCGGGCCTTTCGATGACTATCGAATCATATTTCATGAATATATGGTACCTGAAAAGGTCAAGTACAGGGTTATTCTCGATCTCGCCTATCGGGCAGAAAGCTTTCTGTATCTTTTTGTTTATGGACTCTTCCGGCTCATCCACGCTTATGTTGTTACCCTTGCTCGACGACATCTTCGTCCCGTCAAGGCCTAACAGGATGGGTGTATGCAGGCATACGGGGCTCTTGAAGCCCATCTGCGGAAGGTTTTCGCGCGCCAGCATATGAATCTTTCTCTGGTCTATGCCGCCCATAGCGATATCCACGCCAAGGGCTGCGATATCCATCGCCTGCATCAGCGGGTATACCATCTGGGATACTCTCGGGTCCTCGGCATCACGGGACACCTCGTCCATGCTGCGCTTCGCCCTGTTCAGAGTCGTATCGCATGCTAGCTTGAGGACGCTCGTCATATAATCGCCGGATAGCTGGAATGACGTGCCGAGCACAAAACGGGTCTTGTCCTCATCAAGCCCCAGGGCTATGAAGCACCTTTTATTGTATTCGGCTATCTTAGCGATCTCTTCCATAGTGCCTTTCCTGTTCAGATATGCGTGAAGGTCTGCCAGCAGCACGGTGACATGAAATCCTGCGTTCTGGCAGTCAATGAGCTTGTTAACAGTTATCATGTGGCCTAAGTGAATATTCCCGCTGGGCTCATAGCCGACATATACCTTCGGGTGCGGGTTCTTACTCATCAGCTCTTTCAATTCATCGAGGGTCACTATCTCTTCAACGTTCCTTGTGACCAGTTCCAGCTTATCCATTAACTCACCACTGCCTATAGATGCGATATTGTATATAAATTATTTATGTTTAGGTGTCTTAAAACGTTGCGTTGAAGTTAGTTAAGCGATCATGAGATAAGCTATATAGCTATATTATGAACATTTTTAAAACGGGTAATGAGCGGAGGAATATTTATGGTGAGACCTGAGGAGATATCGTCACGGATCAACAGATCGCTGGACAGGATTACTAACAGGAACACGATGATAGCATGTTTGATCGTCATTGTGATCCTTGTCGCCGGTGTATTAGCCCTGTTCTTGAACATGAATTCACAGGGACAGCAAGTGATCGCCAAGCAGCTGGAGTATAACGAGATTAACGGGAAATATAACGAACTTACGGCGAGCAATGCCGCCCTTAATGATAATTACAATAATCTGAGCAATGAGTACAATTCGTTATATGATAACTATTGTAAGCTGGCCGAAGAAAAGTCCAGTATAGAAAGCGAAAGCCAGGGTGCGAAGAGTAAAGTGGATTCATTCCTCGAGAATGGAATGCGTGTAGCATACTGGTATGAGATATATAATAAGGGGACCGGGAAGGATGCCCGAAAGGTCGTGCATGTCGTCGCATATAACGTAGGCATGGACAGGGCCACGCAGGTCACTATGAAATGTGACGCCCTTGACAGTTATAACGACGGGGTGGCCGAGAAAAAGTTCTGGAACGTCGACCCGCTGGATAAAAGAGAGTATAGCTGGGAGTATGTGGAAAACGCCGATATAAGAAAGGTTTGGGTAGAATTCCAGTGATACCCAATTTTTTTAATATATATCCCATATATTCCAGGGGTTTTCGAAATAGCTATCTATTTAGTCAGCGTATAAGGAACCGGCAATAATTTTATAGTATATACGCTTACAATATTTACAATTAAGGGGATGGTTTAGTGAACGGAAAAAAAGCCAGGAAACTGTCGGAAAGTAATTCGATATCTGACATTATACTCAATAATGCTATCGTCATAACGTTCGTTGTGATAGTGCTTATCCTGAGCGCAGGGGTTTTCGTCCTTTATGATAAGACAGGACAACAGGATGCTACCCTTCGGAAAAAACAGGCCGATTATGATAATTTGAACACTACATACGGGGAGCTTGCGAAAAGATACGCATCCCTTGACATCAATCATAGCGACCTGACGGTCAAATATGATTCCTTGAGGTCTGACTACGAGAACATTTCGGGACTCTACGACTCATTACAGAACAGGACCACCGACATAGATAATAAAGTGAATGTTTTCCTTGAAGATTCGGCCGTGATATCCTACACATATAAGGTCACGATGAATACATCGGAAAACTCCACTATGAAAACATTATCCGTAACAGCCTATAACGTGGGTAAGACTGATGCCGGGAATGTCACGATAATATGCACGGTAGAGGAAAACGAGACCACCAGCATGTATAACAGGACCTTCACTAACGTCGGGCCTATGGAAAAGAGACAGGCGGAGTGGGTATTCGATAATAGCACGAACATCATTGATGTATGGGCAGGGCTGGACTGGACGTCTTAGCCCATATTTACTTTTATTATCATCCGAATATTATCGGTAAATTTTTGTCAAGGATTTTAACGGTGAACATTGATTTTTACTTATGTTCGACCAGGAGACATTAGGGCATAGAGGCGCGGCCGGATACGAGCCTGAAAACACCATCCGTTCCTTTAGAAAGGCGATAGAGATGGGTGTTGACTGGATAGAGTTCGATCTCCACATGTCAAAAGATGGCGAGCTGATCGTGATACATGATAATACCGTGGACAGGACGACGAACGGTAGCGGCCATGTAAGCGATATGACCTTAAGTGATCTGAAAAAGCTGGACGCAGGCAAAGGCGAGACCATTCCCTGTTTACAAGAAGTCATCGACCTGGCTAAAAGCAGGGTAAAGCTGGATATTGAAATAAAGCAGGAGGGGATCGAGCAAAAGGTCGTCGACGCCATTAAAAGGAACATGATCGTTGACATGTGCATGGTGTCGTCTTTTAACTTAAATTCGCTCGTGGAAGTGAAAGAGGCCTGCGGGACGATACACACCACGGCGATCGTGAACGAGCTTCCCGACGACCTTCCTGCATACCTGGCGGATCTTAGGGGGATAGGTGTCGGCTCCATCTTTATGAAAAAAGACGCCGCGACAAACAATATTATAAGAAAGATACATGCTTCCGGGTTTACGGTGGGCATATGGAATGCCGATACTATGGAAGAGGTTGAAAAATATTCGTCGATGAGACCCGACTACATATGCAGCAATTATCCCGACCTGCTGACAAAGCAGATAGTTGTCGGAAAATGACGGGCCTTTAATCTATGCTTAAAGCGATATTATTTTAACACCTTTTGCATATGTAGAATCAAGTTAAAGCAAGATATACATTCATTAATTTCACGGATTGATGCGGAATGGCGATACACCCGATAGAATTCAGGTACGGCACGCCGGAAATGAAGGCGGTCTGGACCGAGGAAGCGAAACTAAAAAAGTTACTGATGGTAGAGGCAGCGCTGGCTAAGGCTGAGGCCGAAGTGGGTTTAATACCGAAAGAGGATGCCAGGATAATCGCCGAGAACATGGAAAAAGTGAGCGTGGAGAGAGTCAGGCAGATTGAGGACGAGATAAGCCACGACATGATGGCAGTTGTTCTCGCATACGCCGAAGTTTGCGGAGATGCTGGAAAATGGATCCACTATGGCGCAACGTCCAACGACATCCTGGATACAGGCCTGGCGCTTCAGCTAGGCGATTCGATCGATATCCTGGAGGAAAAGCTTGCCAGGTTCAAGCAGGCACTGCTTGAAAAGGCAGACCAGACCAGGACGCTGGTCACTGCGGGTCGCACTCACGGCCAGCTGGCAGTCCCTACGACCTATGGGCTCAGGTTCGCAATATGGGCATCTGAGGTCGGGAGACACGAAGAGCGGCTGAGGCAGATGAGGGAGAGAGTCGTCGTAGGCCAGATGAGCGGGGCGGTAGGAACCCAGGCGGCATTCGGCAAGGAAGGAATAAAGATCAAGGAATTGACGATGAAAAACCTGGGAATAAAGGCTGTCACCGTATCCAGCCAGATCATCCAGAGGGACAGGCATGCGGAGTACATGATGTTTCTCGCAGGCGTCGCGAGCACGTTAGATAAGATCTGCCTGGAGATCAGGCTGATGCAGCGCAGCGAGATCGGCGAGCTTGCAGAAGGCTTCGGCAAAAAGCAGGTAGGCTCTTCGACGATGCCTCACAAGAGGAACCCCATCAATGCCGAGCAGGTCTGCGGGCTGGCAAGGGTAGTAAGGTCATATGTGGAGCCGTCACTTCAGAATAACGTGTTATGGGACGAGCGCGACCTGACCAATTCATCGTGCGAAAGGGTGATAATACCCGAGGCAACCATTTTACTCGACCATATCCTTAGAAAAGCGATAAATGTCATAACAGGCCTGACGTTCTATCCTGAGAACATAAAAAGGAGCCTTAACGTGATCAAGGGCGTGCAGATGAGCGAAGCCGTAATGATAGAGCTGGCAAAGAGAGGCTTTGGCAGGCAGAAAGCCCATGAGATAGTCAGGTCGGCCTCCATGAAAGCTTTTGAAGAGAACCGTTTTCTCAAGGACGTGTTGATGGACGATCCGGAGATATCCGAAAAGCTTACCGAAAAGGAAGTCGAGGAGATCACGGACCCGGAGCGCTATATCGGTACGGCCGTCGAGCAGGTAGAAGAAGTGCTTGAAAAGGAAGGGTATAGGCAGCGCAAGTTATAATATATTTTTCACCCATCTTTATATTATCAGTGTTGCCCGGGTGATTAATATTAATAAATACTTATTGATGCTGCCGACGCTTAACGAAGAAGAAGCTATTCAGGCACTTGCGCCGGAAATTCCCGGCGCTTTCGACGTTATCGTCGTCGACGGTGGCTCCACTGACAGGACAAAAGAAGTCGCCGAAAAACTGGGCTATACGTTCCTCCCGCAGAAATACGGTAAAGGAAAAGGCTGCGGCGTTAGAACCGGAATGGAATACTTTTTATCAAAAGATTATAGTCACTTCGCAATGATAGATGCCGACTATACAAATGACCCCAAAGAACTCTGCGGAATGCTGAAAAATCTGAAAAGCAACGGAACTGATATCGTCCTCGGCAGCAGGGACAGGAAGTTACAGTACGAGATACTGGGATGGTTCTCATTATTTATCAACTGGTCAACTTCCGGGATCACAGCCTTCTCATATAAAATGAACCTGCCAGACATACAGACAGGCTACTGGGCATTCAGCAGAAAGGCCGTAAAAACTATCCTGCCGCTATTGAATGCGAAAGGTTTTGAGATAGAGTACGATATGGTATACAACTCCTGGAAAGAAGGCCTGAAAATGGACTCCCACCCGGTCACGTTCCGGGAAAGGCTGGGCGAGACCAAGTTCACTAACTATCTCCGCCTGAAACAGATATACTTCGGCCTCTGCTATGTGAATAAAAGCCTCAGTGTAATGTTCAGAAGAAAGTTCCTCGGGAATAACGGCAGAAGCAAAAACTGATCATTTCTTGATATCGTATCCTGTAAATTCATAGTAAGACCATATTTACTCTTTCACCACAAAGGCAACCAGGTAACACAAGCCCAACCACAAAGTACACCAGGGTAACCAAGTAACACAAGCCCAACCACAAAGTACACCAGGGTAACCAAGTAACACAAGCCCAACCACAAAGTACACCAGGGTAACCAAGTAACACCAAATATTTTTGAATGTATAAAATTTGAAGATGCTCGAGTTTTTCAGTAAGTTCATTATAATGACAATTACACAAGTATAGATTATAAAATATTGAAAAATATACACAGCTGCTTATAAAAAAGTCCTTTGTGTACCTTAATTGCCCTGGAGTACTTTGTGGTTAAGCTAGTGAACCTTAGTAACCCTCGTGTCCTTAGTGGTAAAACTAGTGAACCTTAGTAACCCTCGTGTCCTTAGTGGTAAAACTAGTGAACCTTAGTAACCCTCGTGGCTATCAAAATATAATCATCACAATCAAAATGATTGATTTAAACAGGCCCGGCTGCATTTTCAGACATTGCCAGCACGACCTCCACAGGCAATCCGAACATTGACATCATTGTCATATCAGTGACCTGAAACCCGGCAGCCCTTAAAGAACGTTCAACGTAGATAGGCCTGCAATCCACATATGCAGGCAGTAACCGGTGAGCAGCCTCATACAACTTTAAAGCAAGGTTATCCTTATCCCCTTTTGACGTTCCCACAACACATATTCTGCCGCCGGCGCGAAGGACTCTTTTGCATTCTTGCAACATCACGGGGATATCAGGCGTATCGAACAGCTCGAGCACGAAGCTCATGAATATCGCGTCAAAGGAGCCGTCTTTGTATGGAAGCCTGGACGCGTCTCCACGGGTCAGAGTAACCCGTTGCATCACCCCTGAATTTTTAGCCCTTTCTCTTGACTTCCTGCACATCGCGCCGGATATATCGAGTCCGTAAACCTTTCCGTTTTCGCCGGCCGATGTTGCCATTGAAATTAGGCTTTGCCCGGTCCCGGGGCCGATCTCGAGTATAGAATCTCCGTCTTTAACGCCCAATTTATTTAATCCAGCGTCCCGGAATTTTTTCTCGCTACTGCCGGCAAGCGCATCGTACAATCCGCTCATCAGGTCATAGCTTTTAATGGCATCCTTTTTTGGCCGCGAGACACGGCTGATTCCTGGATCGATAGATGACATGATACCCCTTGACCAATATCCTCAACAGATAAGTTATTTTGAAAACTATTTAAAAGAAAGGTATTTATCGGCATACCTGTAATTGCAGTCTATTATGTGCGGCATCGCGGGCTTTATCGGTAAGGACGCCGGCCGTAGGACGCGCGGGATGATAGAATCCATCCGCCACAGGGGTCCGGACGGCACAGGATACTGGGAGGGGATGATAGGTAGCGAAGACGTTGCCCTGGGCCATGCCCATCTAAAGATCACCGGCGATATGAGCCAGCCCGTGACGCAAGACGGTAAAGCGATAGTCTATAACGGGGAGATCTATAATTTTGGCGAGTTTCTTCCTGGCACGTCGGATACCGCAGCCCTCTCCTCCGGCATACTAAAGGATGGTGTCGGGGGGTTTTTAAAATACGCGTCATCGATAAACGGTGAGTACGCATTTGCTGCCGTAGATAGCTCAGGCATGATACTGGCAAGGGACCCGGTAGGCATTAAGCCGTTATACTATGGCATTTCTCAGGATGGTTTCGGGTTCGCCTCTGAACGTAAAGCGCTGATGAAGGCCGGTATTTTAGATATAAAGAGGCTGACGCCGGGGTCAGTATATTATAATGGCATGGAAAAGACCGCTATCTCGCTTCCGGGACCGGACCCTGAGGTCAAGGATACATCAAAAGCCGTAGAGATGCTCGAAACCGCTCTTGCAAAGGCTGTAAAACTAAGGGTCCATCCTGACGCGGCCATAGCGTTCTCCGGCGGTGTCGACTGCTCGCTGATAGGAGCGATGGCGCAAGATACTCCGCTCTGTACTGTAGGGCTAAAATGCTCTTACGACATTAAGGCCGCGACGAATGCCGCCAGGATGATGGATGCCGAAAACAGGCACATAGTGTATGAGATGGAAGAAAAGGATGTTGAGGGAATATTACCCGATGTCATTTATGCCATAGAAAGCCATGAGCCCGTGAAAGTATCTATCGCATTGCCCATATTCTACCTGGCAAGGGAGGTCAGGCGTTCTGGTTTCCGGGTGATGCTTTCCGGACAGGGAGCCGACGAGCTGTTCGGCGGATATGCCAGATATGAGATCGCGCAGGAGGAAGGGCGTCTTGCGGATATGCTTGGGCATGATCTCCGGCATATAGCAGAGGCAAACCTTGAAAGGGACGATGCGGCGACCATGGCACATGGCGTCGAATTAAGGGTCCCGTATCTTGATCTCAACGTTATTGGGGTATCACAGAAAATCGACGCTTCCCTGAAAGTATATTTTGATGGTAAGGGTTATATACGCAAATATATCCTTAGAAAAATGGCAGAAAGATATCTCCCGCACGAAATATCTATAGCGCCGAAGAAGGCAATACAGTACGGCACGAGCGTGCAGAAAGTGCTGGCAAGGCTGGCAAGGGATAACGGCTTTAAAGGCGACCTTGCAGGTTATTTCAGATCATTGTATGAGGTTGTGTTCTAAAATGGTAATAACCGCAAAAGACGTGGAGCATATATCAAAGCTCGCATGCATCGACATAAGCGAGAAAGAAAAGGAGTTGTTCGAGAAGCAGTTTAACTCGATACTGGATTATTTTAAAGAGCTCGACGGGGTGAATACTGAGAATGTCGAGCCCACTTACCATGTCATAGGGCTTAATAACGTATTCAGGGAGGACGAGGCGACCGAATCCCTCTCGCATGAAGAAGCCCTCCGGAACACCGCCCGCACAGATAAAGGATACTTCAAAGGGCCGAGGATCGTGTAGACCATGTCAGGACAATACGAGGAATCGATAGCGAAGGTCTTCGACCGTATAAAGAAGAGCAAGATCAACGCATATATCACGTTGAACGAACATGAAGCAATGGAGACCGCCAGGGCCGTGGACAAAGGCGAGGTCACCGGAAGGCTGGCAGGAATGCCCGTAGCGATCAAGGACTGCATAACCACGAAGGGCATTCAGACGACCTGCGGCTCAAAGATACTTACAGGATATGTCCCGCCTTTTGACGCGGAAGTCACTGCCCGCGTCAAGAAAGAGGGAGCCGTCATAATAGGAAAGACTAACATGGACGAGTTCGCGATGGGCTCCTCTACCGAGAACAGCTATTACGGCGTCACGAGAAACCCGTGGGACCTGAACAGGGTCGCAGGAGGCTCATCGGGAGGCAGCGGAGCATCGGTGGCAGGCTTGGAGTGCCGCATATCGCTGGGAACAGACACAGGCGGGTCGGTCCGCTGTCCGGCATCATACTGCGGCGTCGTAGGCATAAAGCCGACCTACGGCCTGGTTTCTAGGTACGGTGTGGTCGAGTATGCCAACTCGCTGGAGCAGGTGGGCCCCATAGCGAGAAGCGTGAGCGATGCGGCGTTAATGCTTGACGTGATCGCGGGGCATGACCCGAAGGATTCCACATCCGTAGGCGAAGCGGACAAAGTCACTTACACTGATCATCTTAACGAGGGCGTTAAAGGCCTTACTATTGGAGTGCCGGAAGAGTACTTTGGCGAAGGCCTGAACCCGAGCGTGGAAAAAGCCGTATGGGACGGCATCATGACGCTCAACAAGCTTGGCGCGGACTATAAGAAGGTCTCGCTGCCGCACACGAAATACGCGCTATCGGCGTATTATATCATAGCCATGTGTGAAGCCTCGTCTAACCTTGCAAGGTTCGACGGCCTGAGGTATGGGCTGAGGACAGGCAAGGACGAGAACTGGCACAGCACCTTCTCGAGGATAAGGGCGGAAGGATTCGGCCAGGAAGTAAAGAGAAGGGTAATGCTGGGAACTTACGCGCTGTCCGAAGGATATTACGGTAAATATTACTTAAAGGCTTTAAAGGTCAGGACGCTTATTAAGCGGGACTTTGAAAAGGCGTTCAAGGATGTCGACGTCCTGGCGGCGCCGACGATGCCGACGCCTGCGTTCAAGATAGGGGAAAAGACCGAAGAGCCTCTGTCGATGTACATGGCTGACGTGAACACGCTGCCGATCAACCTTGCGGGAGTGCCTTCAATATCGGTCCCGTGCGGGTTCGCAGGAAGGCTGCCGATAGGGCTGCAGCTTATAGGCGACCTGTTCGCTGAGCCGTTGCTGATAAGGACGGCCTATACGTTCGAAGCGAATACTAATTTCCAGAAGCTTCCGGAGGGGTTCTAAATGGAAGATGACGTGATCATAGGGCTGGAGATACACTGCCAGCTGAATAAACTTAACAGCAAGCTGTTTTGCGGCTGTTCCACAAAGCACCATGGCTCCGAGCCAAACACTCACACCTGCCCCGTATGCCTGGGGCTTCCGGGAGCCTTACCGGTGATAAACAAAAAGGCCGTTGAATACGCCATAATGGTAGGCCTGGCCCTGAATTGCGGCATAGCGGAGCATACGCAATTCTACAGGAAAAATTATTATTATCCGGACCTGCCTCGCGGCTTCCAGATAACCCAGTATGATTATCCCATCGCTGAGAACGGGATGATGACAGTGGACGTCGACAGCATAGAGCGCCCGGTAAGGATAAAGAGAGTCCATATGGAGGAAGATCCGGGAAGGCTTGTGCACCAGGGGTCCATAGAGACGAGCAAATACGTCCTGGTAGACTATAACAGGTCAGGGATGCCTCTCATCGAGGTAGTCACCGAGCCCGATCTCCGTTCGCCAAAAGAAGCACGACGTTTTATAAACAAGCTAAGGAATATTCTTGAGTACCTGGATGTCTTCGACGGCTCGCTCGAAGGCGCTTTAAGGGTCGATGCCAACGTCTCGTTAAAGGGCGGTGCCAGAGTGGAGATCAAGAACATTTCCTCTTACAAAGGCGTCGAAAGAGCGCTCCTGTTCGAGATATCCCGCCAGCGCAACATGAAACGCAGAGGCGTGACCGTAACCCAGGAAACTCGCCACTATGACGACGAGAGGAACTGTACAATAACGCTCCGTTCCAAGGAACAGGCTGAAGAATATAGATACTTCCCGGAGGCGGACCTCGTACCGTTATCTGTAAAAGACTGGGAGAATAAGCTCAAGGCCAGGCTGCCCGAGCTGCCAGAGGCCAAGCGCGACAGGTTCAGGTCCCAGTATGGCATATCGGATAACCATGCGAAAGTCTTGACCGCTGAGATAAGGCTCGCCAACTACTATGAGTGCGTCGCAGGAAAATGTGACCCCGTAATGGCAGCCACATGGGTAGCGGATTACCTCAAGGGAGAGCTCAACTACAGGGACAGGGATGTCAGGGACGCTTTCGAGCCGGAAAAGATGATATTCATCATAGATCAGCTTAAGAAGGCAATAATAACAGATAAGGGAGCTGTAGAAGTTATCAGGGTACTCCTGGACGAAGGCGGGGAACCTGCATCGATCATAAAGTCCAGAAACCTCGCAAAAGTGGAAAGCGATATAACCCGCAAGGCGGTCACTGAGGTCATCAGTGAGAACGCCTCTGCCGTACAGGATCTCAGGTCGGGTAAACCGCAGGCCATGAACTTTTTGGTGGGCATGGTCATGAAAAAGACGAGGGGAAGGGCAGATCCAGAGGAAGTGAACTTATTATTGAGGGAGTTACTCGAATGCACCTTATAGTGACCGAGAAGAACATAACGGCAAAGAAGATCGCAAACATACTATTTACAAAGGGAGTAAAAGAAAAAAAGGTCAACGGGGTAAACACATACGAGAATGACGGAACGATCGTCATCGGTCTTTCGGGACATATAGTCAATATAGATTTTCCGTCAAAATACAATAACTGGTCGGAGACGCCGCCGCGCGGCCTTATATGGGCGGAGACCGAGCTGAAACATACGCAAAAAAAGATAGTAACGGCTTTAAAGAAACTAGCGCAGGAAGCCGACCGGATCACGATAGCCACTGACTTTGACCGCGAAGGAGAGCTTATAGGCGTCGAGGCACACAACATAATCAAGGACGCCAAAAAGGGCGCAAAGTTTGACAGGGTAAGGTTCAGCGCAATAACAAAGCCCGAGATAGAGAGAGCTTTTTCTAACCCTGTCCCCATAGACTTCGACCTTGCGGCCGCAGGCGAGGCCAGGCAAAAGATAGACCTTGTCTGGGGTGCTGCCCTTACGCGATATATATCCCTGACTAGCGGCAGGCTTGGTAAAAGCTTTTTATCAGTCGGCCGGGTCCAGACGCCGCTTCTAGCGCTTTTAGTGGATAGGGAGAGAGATATTAAGTCGTTCACATCGACCCCTTACTGGGAGATATATGCCACACTGAAAAACGGTGATGAGTTCATCGCAAAGCACGAGAAAAACCGCTTTACCGAAAAAGAAGAGGCAGAAGCGGTCATGGCGAAGCTTGGGAAGAAGGGCACTGTCACAGAGTATAAGAAGGATATTAAAACAGAGAGCCCCCCGATACCGTTTTCAACGACGGAGTTCATACGTGCGGCCGCCAGCATAGGCTTTAGCGCCGCCAACGCGATGAGAATAGCCGAAAATCTTTACGTTAACGGATGGATCTCATATCCACGTACGGATAACACGGTATATCCCGCGAGCCTTAACCTTCAGGACATCCTGAAACAGTTCCTGAGCGGAGAGTTTGGCAGGTATGCGTCGAAGCTCTTACAGGGCAAGATAGTCCCGACGCGCGGGAAGAAAGAGACTACCGACCATCCCCCTATCTATCCTGTGGCCAATGCTAAAAAGTCTGACCTTAAGGATGATGAATGGAAAGTATTCGAGCTCGTTGTCAGGCGTTTCTTTGCGACACTCGCGCCGGGAGCGGAGTGGGAAACAAGGAACGTCTCAGTTGATATTTCCGGAGAGAGGTTCAAGGCAGGCGGTTCAAAGCTTACAGTACCCGGATGGAGAGAATATTACCATTACGGAATGGTCAGGGAGGATAAGCTTCCAGAGCTTAAAGATGGAGATGAGCTGAAAGTCAAGTCCACAGAGATGACCGAAAAGATGACCCAGCCCCCCACCAGGTACGGGCAGGGCAGACTGGTCAAGATCATGGAAGACCTCGGCCTCGGCACAAAGTCGACAAGACACGAAGCCATACAAAAACTGTACGCCAGGAACTATGTCCACGGCAACCCGCCCCAGCCGACTAATACAGCGGTAGCTGTGGTTGAGGCGCTGGAAAAGTATGCAGACCTCATAACCAAGCCTGATATGACCAGCCAGCTTGAAAAGGATATGGACAATATAGCCGAGGGCCAGACGTCCGAGGATTCGGTAGTCAAAGAGTCGCAGGAGATGCTCGAGACTATCTTCGACGAGCTTGACAGGAACCAGAAAGAGATCACACAGACGCTCTACGACGGACTCCGTGAGGATAAGATAATCGGAAAATGTCCTGAATGCGGGGAAAACCTCATCGTCAGAAAGAGCAAGAAAGGCGGAAGGTTCATAGGCTGTGACGGCTACCCGGAGTGTAACTTCGTACTGCCGCTGCCGAGGACAGGCAATGTTGTCGCCACGGATAAGATATGCGAAAAGCACGGCATTAATATGCTAAAGATAATCACTGGCGGTAAGAAGCCCTGGGACCTTGGATGCCCCCAGTGTAACTATGAGGAATGGCAAAAGAAGACAGCTTCGGAGAAAGTCGCCGCGCAGTCCGGAGAGGCCGGCACTGCCAGAGCCCCGAGCAAAAAGAGCAAGACAGTGAAAACTGCCGCTCCGAAGAAAAAAGCTGAAGCGCCAAAGCCTTCTGGTGAAAAGAAGAAAAAGATCGTAAAAGCAAGCGCCGCATAAGCCGGCGTATCTTTTTTATTATTTTGCATCTAGAATAATATCTGCACAAAGGTAACCAAGGAACACCATTCTTCACCACTAAGTACACAAGGGTAACCAAGGAACACAATTTTTTTTATAATATTTGATATACAATCGATTTTTATAAGTACTAAATATATCATTTAATAAATGCTTAGTGTCCCTGATAGCCTTTGTGTCCTTTGTGGTTGAGCTAGTGTACCTTAGTTACTCTTGTGTACTTAGTGGTTGAGCTAGTGTACCTTAGTTACCCTTGTGTACTTAGTGGTTAAGCTAGTGTACCTTAGTTACCCTTGTGTACTTAGTGGTTAAGCTAGTGTACCTTAGTTACCCTTGTGTACTTAGTGGTTAAGCTAGTGTAC